>JBBSNM010000050.1:0-19759 GCA_038232655.1 Propionibacteriales bacterium
ACCCCCCCCCCCCCACGGCCCGGGCAGCGGCCCCGCCCCCCCACCCGACCCCCACCCCGCCAGCACTGGCGAACAACACCTCGCCCGCCTGCTCGCGTCCGCCGCATGAGGCGTCAGTTCGCCGTCGACCGGTTCTCGTACGGCGTCGACAGCACGATCGTGGTGTGGGTGTTGACGTTGGCGGCGGCGCGAATACGGGCCAGCAGCTCCTCCAGGGCCAGCGGGTTGGCGACGCGCACCTGGAGCAGGTAGCTGAAGTCGCCGGCCACCGAGAAGCACGAGGTGATCTCCGGCAGCGGCGCGAGCCGGACCGGTGAGTCGTCCGGCTCGCTGGGGTCGATCGGACGCACCGCCACGAAGGCGGTCAACCCCTGCCCCAGCTGTTGGTGGTCGATCCGCGCGCCGTAGCCGGTGATGGCCCCGCGCTGCTCGAGGCGCTTCACCCGCTGGTGCACGGCCGACGTGGACAGCCCGGTCTCGCGGCCGAGGTCGGTGAACGACAGCCGGCCGTCGGCGGCGAGCAGGCCGACAATGCGCCGGTCGAGGGGGTCTAGCGGGTCGGTCTGCTCGGTCGGCGTGCTCATGCCGACCCCAGCACGGTGAGCTCGCGGCTGGTGGTGTTGAGACGCTCAGCACCGGCCTCGGTGACCACGACGATGTCCTCGATGCGGGCGCCGTGGTGTCCGTCCTGGTAGATGCCAGGTTCGATCGAGAACGCCATTCCCGGTTCGAGGGCGAGCCGGCTGCCGGCGACGATGTAGGGCTCCTCGTGGGTCTCCATCCCGATGCCGTGCCCGGTGCGGTGCACGAACTGCGCGCCGTGGCCGGCGGCGGCGATGATGTCTCGGCCCACCGCGTCCACCTCCTCGGCGGTGATACCCGGACGCACGGCCTCGCACTGGGCTCGCTGGGCCGCCAGCAGCACCTGGTAGTAGGCGTCGAACTCTGCCGGTGCTGTCCCGCCCGCGAGATACGTGCGGGTGGAGTCGGAGCAGTAGCCGCCGGCGGTCCCGCCGATGTCGACGACGACCGGCTCGCCCGCCCCGATCACTTTGTCGGACAGCTCTGCATGCGGGGAGGCGCCGTTGGGCCCGGACGCGACGATCACGAAGTCCGTCCGGTCGTGGCCCTCGGCGACGATCGCGTCGGCGATGTCGCGGCCCACGTCTCGCTCGGTGCGACCGGGACGCAGCCACTCCCCCATGCGCGCGTGCACCCGGTCGATGGCGGCGGCGGCGGCGCGCAGGGCCGCCACCTCGGCGCTGCTCTTGCGCATCCGCAGCTCGCGCAGCACCGACCCGGCCGCCTGCTGGCGGACACCGGGTGCGGCCGCGGCCAGCGCCAGCACCTTGACCGCCCACATCCGGTCGTCGACGGCCATCGTCGCGGCACCGGCGGGCAGCAGCGAGGCGGTCAGGGCGTACGGGTCGTCGGTCTCCTCCCAGGCCACCACCTCGACGTCCAGGTCGGCAACCGGGGAGGCCAGCGCCGCCGGCCGCTCCAGCGCCGGCACGACCATTCTTGCCGCGCCGTCGGCGGGCAGCACCAGGCAGGTGAGTCGCTCCAGGGCGATCGCGTGGTAGCCGCTGAGATAGGCCAGGTCCGGGCCGGGCGAGACGAGCAGCACGTCGACGCCCGCCGTGGCGGCGGCAGCTTGCGCGCGGCGCAGGCGGCCGGCGTGCTCGGTGATCACCCCCGCAGGCTATCTGCAGCATCGGTGTCGGCGGCACGGTCGTCCGTGCGCACTCGGTTCCGCCGGCACGTGTGCTGGGGCCGGTGCGGTGCTGAACGCACCGAGTGGCGAGCGTGGAACCGCTACGACCGCCGCTCAGCCGCCCGCCATCGCGCCGACGACCATGAACGGCTCGGTCCCCCGGGCCACGGCGTCGGGCAGCACGGCGTCCGGCTCGTCGTGGGAAAGGTCCCGCCCGCAGGCGAAGAAGCGTACGAACGCACGCCGCCGCTTCGTGTGCCGGTCCCGGATGGTGCCCGCCAGTCGGGGGTGGTCGGCCTCCAAGACGTCGAGCACCGACCTGGTGGTGACCGCACCCTCGACGGCCACCGGCACCTCCCCCGCCACACCGGCGAGCAGGCGCAGGTGAGCGGGCAGCACGACCCGGACGGTGTGCACGTCTGCCGTGGTCTCGGCTGCACTCATGGCAGCGTCTGCACCTCCACGGACAGCACCGCGGGGAGGTCACGCACGATCGGCGCCCAGCTGTCACCGGAGTCGGCCGAGGCGTAGACCTGTCCGCCGGTCGTCCCGAAGTAGACCCCGGAGGAGTCCAGCGAGTCGACGGCCATCGCGTCGCGCAGCACGTTGACGTAGCAGTTGGCCTGCGGTAGCCCCTCGGTCAACGCCTCCCACTGGTCGCCACCGGTGCGGCTGCGGTAGACGCGCAGCCTCCCGTCGGGCGGGAAGTGCTCCGAGTCGCGCGTGATCGGCACGGCGTAGACCGGCTCCGGCGCGGGGGCGTGGACGGCGCTCGCGAAGCCGAAGTGGCTCGGAAGGTCGCCGCTCACCTCGTGCCAGGAGTCCCCCGCGTCGTCGCTGCGCAGCACGTCCCAGTGCTTTTGCATGAACAAGGTGTCCGGGCGCGACGGGTGCATCGCGATGCGGTGCACGCAGTGGCCCACCTCTGCATCGGTGTCCGGGATCTCGCCCGAGCGCAGTCCCTTGTTGATCGGCAGCCACGTCGTGCCGCCGTCGTCGGTACGGAACGCGCCGGCCGCGGAGATGGCGACAAACAGCCTTTGGTCGTCGGTGGGGTGCGCCACGATCGTGTGCAGGCACATGCCGCCGGCTCCCGGCTGCCAGGACGGCCCGGTTCGGTGCTCGCGCAGGCCGGACAGCTCGTGCCACGACCCGCCGCCGTCGGTGGACCTGAACAGCGCGGCATCCTCGACACCGGCGAGCACCGTGTCCGGCTCGGACAGCGACGGCTCCAGGTGCCAGACCCCGGTGAACTCCCACGGTCGAAGCGACCCGTCGTACCACTGGTGCTCGCCGGGAACGCCGTCGTAGGTGAAGTCCCCACCGACCTGCTGCCAGGTCGCCCCGCCGTCGTCCGAGCGTTGGATGACCTGGCCGAACCAGCCGCTGCTCTGCGAGGCGTAGACCCGGTCAGGGTCGACCGGCGAGCCCTTGACGTGATAGATCTCCCACCCGGCGAAGTGCGGGCCGTCGACCTGCCAGCTCGTGCGCCGCTCGTCGGCGGTCAGCACGAACGCTCCCTTGCGGGTGCCCACCAGAACGCGTACCCCACCCATGGCCTGCTCCCTTCGATGCGGCCCGACGCTACTCGCGCCGGTCTCTGCTAGGTAGACCGCCGCGGGCGGCAGAACTCATCGCCCATGCCGTGAGTTTCGGGTGGGGGCCACCGGCCTGCCGGCGCGACCGGGCGAGCCTGCGGTTGACTGACCGGGTGCCCGACCGCGCGCTGATGCTCCTCGACACCGCCTCGCTGTACTTCCGCGCGTACTTCGGGGTGCCGGACACCCTGAGGTCACCCGACGGCGCACCGGTCAACGCGGTGCGCGGCCTGCTCGACTTCATCGCCCGGTTGGTCGGCGAGCACTCCCCCGGCGCGGTGGTGGCGTGCTGGGACAACGACTGGCGCCCGGCCTGGCGGGTGGCGCTGCTGCCGTCGTACAAGGCGCACCGGGTGGTGGCCGAAGTCGCCACCGACACCGACGTCGAAGTGACGCCGGACCCGCTGGCCGCGCAGGTGCCGGTGATCCGCGAGACTCTCACCCGGCTCGGGGTGCCGGTGGTCGGTGCCGCCGAGCACGAGGCCGACGATGTGATCGGGTCGCTTGCCACCCAGGCCGACCGGCCGGTGGACGTCGTCACGGGCGACCGGGACCTGTTCCAGCTGGTCGACGACGACCGAGACGTGCGGGTGCTGTACACCGCCCAGGGCGTGGGCCGGTTGGAGGTGGTGGACGCCGCCCGCGTACGGGCGCGGTATGGCGTCGAGCCCCGGCAGTACGCCGACTTCGCCGCCCTGCGCGGGGACCCGTCCGACGGGCTGCCGGGCGTGCGCGGGGTCGGCGACAAGACCGCCGCATCGCTGCTCGCCGCCCACGACGACCTGCGCGGCATCCTGCGGGCCGCTGCCGCCGGGACCGGCCCGGCCGGGTCGCAGGCCAGGCGGCTGGCGGCCGCCGGTGACTACCTGTCGGTGGCCCCGACCGTCGTGGGCGTTGTCCGCGACCTCGACCTGTCGTCGGAGTCGGTGCAGCTGTCGGCCTGGGACGAGCATCGGCGGGCTGGATGGGACGAGCACGTGGAGCGCTGGGGGCTCGGTGGCAGCGCCGCCCGAGCGGTGCACGCGCTGGCACCGCTGCGGCCCGTGGGCTGACGGGCCGGCTGGGGCCGGGTCAGTTCACCGAGCTGTACGAGACCACACCGCGGCGCAGCGCACCGAGCGTCGCCCGGGCGGTGTCGCGCAGCGGTCCGGGCCCGGCCGCGTCGGCGACCTGGCCGGTGAGGTCGATCAGCTGCTTGACGTTGCGGACGAAGTCGCCCGCGGTCAGCTCGCTGTCGGCCAGCACCTCGTCGAGACTGGCACCCGACGTCCAGCGCCAGGCCGCCCAGGCGAAGCCGAAGTCCGGCCGCCGCATGCCCGGCAGCCGGTGGTCGTGCTCGAGCCGCTCGAGCGACGCCCACAGCGAGATCGTGCTCGCCACCACCTCGCGCACCGGGCCGCGCGGCAGCCGCGGCGGGTCGGCGTCCTCGGGGCTGCGCGTCTCGAAGACCAGCCCGGACAGTGCCGCGGCCAGCTCGGCCGGGTCGAGGTCGCCCCAGACCCCGGCGCGCAGGCACTCGGCGCCGACCAGGTCGAGCTCGGTGTACAGCCGCGCCAGCCGCGCCCCGCCGTCGGTGACCCGGTCGCCATCGAGGTAGCCCAGCTCGTCGAGCACCTCGCACACCTTGTCGAAGTCGCGCGCGATCGTGTTGGTGCGCTGCTCGATGCGCCGCCGCAGATGCTGGGTCTCCCGCTCGAGCTTGCTCCACCGCTCCGCCCACCGGGCATGGTCCTCGCGCTTGGGGCAGCCGTGGCAGGGGTGCCCCTTCAGCGCGACCCGCAGCCGGGTCAGCTCCTGGTCGTCGCTCGCCGGTCCGAGACCCTCCGCGATGCCGTCGCCCCGCCTGTTGGTGCGGGCGTGCTGTTGCTGCGGGCCCGGTGGGCGTACGTCGCTGATGACCTGGCGCAGCGACGAGGCCAGGTCGCGTCGTGCCTGCGGGTTGCGGGCGTTGAACGACCTGGGCAGCCGCATCCTGGTGGCGGCGGTCACCGGGGTGTCGAAGTCGACCATGGACAGCCGGCGTGCGTGCCGCTCGGCGGTGAGCACCATCGGGCGGGGGCCGTCGCGGTCCGCGCGGGTGCCGGGGTCGACGATGACGGCGGGCCCGGCCCAGCGGCCCGCCGGCACCCAGATCACGTCGCCGGGCCGCAACCGCTCGAGCGACTCGACCACCTCCTCGCGGGCCGCGAAGCGTCGCCGCTTCGACAGCTGCCGCTCACGCTCGCCGATCGCCCGCCGCAGCCCGGCGTAGGCCAGGAAGTCACCGCGATCACAGGTCGCCGCCTCGGCGTAGCCGGCCAGCGCCTCCTCGCTGCGGCGGGCCTGCCTGGCCAGGCCGACCACGGCCCGGTCGGCCTGGAACTGGGCGAACGACTGCTCCAGCAGCTCGCGGGCCGGCAACCGGCCGACCTGGCGTGCCAGGTTGACCGCCATGTTGTACGAGGGCCGGAAGCTGGACCGCAGCGGATAGGTACGGGTCGAGGCCAATCCCGCGACCGCCTTGGCATCCAACCCCGGCTGCCACAGCACGACACCGTGTCCCTCAATGTCGATGCCGCGCCGCCCGGCCCGCCCCGTGAGCTGGGTGTACTCCCCCGGCGTGATGTCGGCGTGGGTCTCGCCGTTCCACTTCGACAGCTTCTCGATCACCACCGACCGGGCCGGCATGTTGATCCCCAGCGCCAGCGTCTCGGTGGCAAACACCACCCGCACCAAGCCGCGGGTGAACAGCTCCTCGACGACCTCCTTGAACGTCGGCAGCATCCCGGCGTGGTGCGCCGCGACGCCGCGGGTCAGCCCCTCGACGAAGTCGTGGTAGCCGAGCACGCGCAAGTCCTCGTCGGGCAGGTGCGAGCAGCGGTCCTCGACCACCGCTCGGATGCTTGCCTGCTCGTCTCGGCTGGTCAGCCGCAGGTTGGCGGCCAGCACCTGCTCGACGGCGGCAGCACACCCGGCCCGGCTGAAACAGAAGACGATCGCCGGCAGCAGCCCGGCGGCGTCCAGCCGTTCGACGACCTCCGCACGGGTCGGCGTCCAGTGCCGGCGACCGCTACGGGCCGGGGCGCTGCGGGCGGCGCGCCCGCCGCGTGACCCCGGTCGCCCGCGCCGGCGGCCGTGCCGCGGCGCTCGCTCGCTGCGCCAGTCGTCGCGGGCGATCTGCTCGAGCTCGCGACTGACCCGCGCCCCCGCGTCGGCACCGCTGGTGTCGCCGGCATGGTCCCCGTCATCCTCGAACAGGTCGAGCAGCCGGCGCCCCACCAGCACGTGCTGGAACAGCGGCACCGGGCGACGCTCCTCGACCACGGTGACGGTGTCACCGCGCACCGCCGACAGCCACTCGCCGAACTCCTCGGCGTTCGACACGGTGGCAGACAGCGACACCAGCGACGCGCTCTCGGCGAGGTGGATGATCACCTCCTCCCAGACCGCGCCGCGGAACCGGTCGGCGAGGTAGTGCACCTCGTCCATCACCACGTAGCCGAGCCCGTCGAGCGTCGGCGACCCGGCGTACAGCATGTTGCGCAGCACCTCGGTGGTCATCACGACCACCGCGGCCTCGCCGTTGATCGTGTTGTCCCCGGTGAGCAGCCCGACCCGCTCGGCGCCGTAGCGGGTGGCCAGCTCGGTGTACTTCTGGTTCGACAGCGCCTTGATCGGCGCGGTGTAGAAGCACTTGCGGCCCTGGCGCAGGGCCAGGTGCACGGCGAACTCCCCCACCAGCGTCTTGCCCGACCCGGTCGGCGCCGCCACCAGCACCCCGTGACCGTCCTCGAGCGCGCGGCAGGCCTCGACCTGGAAGGGGTCGAGGGTGAAGTCGTAGAGGCCGCGGAACTCAGCGAGCGACGGGTGCTGCTGGTCGGACCTGAACCGGGCGTACCGCCCGGCCGGTGAGGTCATGGCCTCAGCGTACGGGCGGGGCACCGGCTAGGCGCTGAGGTCACGGCGCGAGCACGCGCAACGCACCGGGCTCGACCGCGACATCCACCGGCAGTGGGCCGAGCCGCTCACCGTCGCCGTAGGCGGTGGCCGGCGCCTGGATGCGCACCGTCTGGGCGGGGACATGCCGGTAGGCGGGGTGGCCGGTGTGCGTGCCGCGCAACAACCGCGGGGCGACCCGCAGCAGCTCGGCGGCGCTCAGCGCCTCGACCGCGCAGCCGCCGCATCCGGTTGGCCCGCTCGTTGACCCGGGCGTCGAAGCCCACCGACAGCACGCTCATCACCCGACGCACAGACCCGCCGGCACCACTCCCAGCGGCACCGCCGTTCCGGCCAGCACCTGGGCGGCCAGGTGCATCATCCCGTCCCCGCCGACGACGACGAGCGCGTTGGTGCCGGTCGACACCGTGGCCCGCCCCAGCTCGGTGCCTGCTCGGCGTCGCGGCCCCGGGTGACCCGGACCTGCACGCCTCGTGCACGCAGCCGGTCACCACTCGCCGGTCACAGCTGCAGGGCGACGGTGAAGCAGGCGGGTCGGGCACCGACCGCGCGGGCGAAGCGCCGGACCACCTCGTAGAGGGTGTCCACGTCGAGGGACGTCCCCGGCACGGCGAGGATGAAGCGCTCGCCCTGGCTCAGCAGCAGCACCTCGCCGTGCACCCAGGCCTGGTGCACGTCATGGCGCAGCTGCTCGTCGACCGCCGCGATCGGGTAGGCGACGTCGGCGGCCAGCACCGACAGCTCGAGCTTCTCGGTGCCGACGAGCACCCCGTCGACACGCGCATCCCCCACCGACTCGCTGGTGGTCCAGGTGCACTCACCGGAGCCGATCCAGTCCGGCAGGTCGAACGGGTCGGCCACCCGGAGCCCGGACTCACGCACGGTCGTCCCGGCCGTCGTCCGACTCGTAGTCCGAGTCGTCCTCGAGGCTGCTCGGACTGTCGTACTCGTCCGGGCCGTCACGCAGCACCAGCGGCGACGCCTCGTCGACGTCGTAGCTGTCGAAGGCGTTACCGGCGCGGGCCCGACGCCGGTCGACGAGGCGGGCGATGACCTCCGACATCAAGAACAGGACGGTCACGGGGATCGCCAGGAAGAGCATGCTGACCGGGTCGGTGGACGGGGTGGCAACCGCGGCGAAGACGAAGACGCCGAGGATGATCCAGGCCCGCTGAGCGGCGAGCGCGCGCCCGCTGACGATCCCGGCGAGGTTGAGCAGCACGATGAACAGCGGGATCTCGAACGCGACCCCGAACGCCAGCAGCATCCGCAGGATGAAGTTGAGGTAGCGGTCGACCTCGACCAGGTTGGCCACCTCGATCGGGGTGAAGTCCAGCAGCACCCCGATCCCCTTGGGGAGCACGAAGTAGCCCAGCAGCACGCCGCCCATGAACAGCGGACCGGCGATGACGGCGAACAGGGTCGACCAGCGACGCTCGTTGCGGTGCAAGCCGGGCAGGATGAACGCCCAGATCTGCCACAGCCAGATCGGGCTGGCCAGCACCAGCCCGGATACCAACGCGATCTTGATCCGCAGGATCAGCGGACCTGCAACATCGTTGATGGTGAGCTCGGCCTCGATGTCGCGCTCCTCGGCGAGGCGTCGCACCTGGCTGAAGAACGGCTCGGACAGCAGACCGAAGATCTCGTCGTAGAAGAACGCCGACGCCGCCGCGACGACGATGATCGCCAACACGGCCTTGAACAGCCGGTTGCGCAGCTCGTACAGGTGCTCGACGAGGGTCATCGAGCCGTCAGGCGCTGACCCACCCCCCGATCCGGGCGTGCCCGGGGAGCGACGCAGGGTGAAGGCCACGGCGGCGTTGGCTCAGAGCTGCTGGTCGCGCGAGACGCCGTCCTGCGGCTGCTGCGGCTGCTCGGCCGACGGCGCCGGGGGCGCAGGGGGGGGCTGCTGGCTGGCTTGGGTGCTGGGTGGCAGCGGCCGTCCGTGCGGGTCGGCGTCGGCCTTGTCCTCGTCGGCGATCAGGCCCTTGGTCTCGGACTTGAAGATCCGCAGTGCCTGACCGGAGCCGCGCGCCAGGTCAGGAAGCCGCTTTGCACCGAAGAGCAGTATGAGCACCACGGCGATGATGATGAGCTCGGTGGGACCCGGCATGACAAACTCCTTCGTTGCGATTCGCATCCATCGTACGGGTAGTTCGCAGCTGGACGCGCTGCTGATTGTGCACAGCGGCCCAACACTGGCCCACGCCGCGTCGTACCGCGTTGCTGATCACGGTACTGCGTAGGCGGCCAGTGCGGCGCGCGCCGTGGCGGTGACTCGCTCGGCGATGTCTGCCGGCTCGACCACGGTGACCCCGCCGGAGGCTCGCAGCACCAGCCGCACCAGCCAGTCCTCATCGCCCACCCGCAGCCGCACCCGTAGCCGACCGTCGCCGGTCTCGGCCTGCGACTCCACCGGGTAGTGTTCGGCGATCCAGGCGGCCGACGGAGCGAGGTCGAGCACCGCGGTGAGACCGTCGGCGCCGGGCTGGAAGAGGCCGGCTGACAGGTCGCGCGGGCGAGCGTCGGGCGGCGGCGCGGCCGGCTCGTCGAGCACGCGCAGATCCACGATCCGGTCGAGGCGGAACAGCCGCACCCCATCGGCCCGGTAGCACCAGCCTTCGAGGTAGGCGTGCCCCTCGGCGCTGAACAGCCGGAGCGGGTCGACGTCACGGGCGGTGGTCTCGTCGCGGGACGGTACGAGGTAGTCGAGGTGGACGCGGCGGCCGCGCTGCAGCGCCTGCTGTGCGGCGGCGCCGACGCGGGCGTCCACGGGCGCGGCCACGACCTGCACCTGGCCAGCTGCGGCGGCGCCGTCACCGGCGGCCGACTCGAGCTTGGCCAGGGCACGGTCGATCGCGTCCGCACCTCCTGCGACCGCGGTCTCGCGCAGCGTGCGCAGGGCCACGATCAGGGCCAACGCCTCGTGCACGCTCAGCCGCAGCGGCCGGCCGAGAAACTCGGCGTTGTCGAGGCGCACCACCCCCTCGCTCTCGAGGGCGTCCATGTCGACGTCGATCATCTCGCCGGTCACGGCCTCGGGGAGCCCGCAGAACCACAGCACGTTCAGATCACGGACGACGGTGGCTGCTGAGACGTCGAAGTCGCGGGCGACCTGCTCCACCGGCACCCCCGCCCGATCCTTGAGGTAGGGCACCAGGGCGAGCATGCGCTGCACCTGGTCGGCGGCGCGGTCACTCATCGGGCCACCTCCGCGCCGGCGAGACGCTGCAGCCGGCGGACGACAGCCGCGCGCATCTGCTCGGGGGCAACCACGACCGCCGCCGGGCCGAGCGCCACCACCTCATCGGCCAGCACGACCGGGTCGCTCACCGGCAGCTCGACGACGTCCCACCCGTCGGCCTCAGCAGCGACGCTGGTCGCCTGGCGGCGCAGGGCGTTGCCGTGCCCCAATCGCAGCCGCACCGTGGCGGTCCCCTCGGCCGGGCGCGGCTCCAGCTCACGTGCCAGCGCGCGCAGGTCGGTGCCCGGAGGCACGTCGAAGGCGTCGCTGGGACCGCTGGCCACCACCGGGCCGGTGACCCTCGACAGCCGGAACATGCGCTCGGCATCGCGGTCGAGGTCGTGCCCGATGGCATACCAGCGGCCGCGCCACGACAGCACCCCCCACGGCTCGAGCCGGCGGGTCGTCGCCTCGTGCCCGGGGCGGCGGTACGGGAAGGTGACCCGCCGGCGAGACACCACCGCGTCCCACATCGGCTCGAACGCCGGCTCGGAGGCCGCCAGCAGCGGCTCCACCAGCGTCAGCGCCTCGCTGTCGACAGCCACCCCGGCCGCCTTGAGCTTGACGACCGCGGTCGAGGTCTGCCGGGCCAGCCGCGCGTGCTGCCAGACGCGGGCGGCCAGGCCGACGGCGGCCGCCTCGTCGGGTTCGAGGTCGATGCGGGGCAGCTCGAAGGCGTCCCGGCGGATGCGGTAGCCCGGTTCGTCGTCGAACATCTTGTCGTTGCTGCCCAGGTCGATCGGGATGCCGATCTCGCGCAGCTCTTCCTTGTCGCGCTCGAACATCTTCTCGAACGCCTCGTCGGTCTGGTCGCGGTAGCCCTCGACGACGCGGCGGATGCGGTCCTTGCCGACGTACCCCCGGCTCACGAGCAGCGTGATGACCAGGTTCATCAGCCGCTCGGACTTGCGCGCTGTCACGTCGGCCGACGCTACCCGAACCTGGCCGCCATTCGCCCCAACCCTCCCCGGGGTCAGGGGCCGTTGGCACCGAGAATGTCGACGACGAACATCAGGTCGGCGTCGGCCGGGATCGTCGGCGGGCTGCCCTGCGGGCCGTACGCGAGGTCGCTGGGGATGGCCAGCACGACCCGGCTGCCGACGGTCTGCCCCTCGAGGCCCTCGTCCCAGCCGGGGATCACGCCGCCTTCACCGAGCTGGAAGTCGAAGGTCTCGCCGCGCTCCCACGACTGGTCGAAGATTTTGCCGTCGGGGTAGAGCTGGCCGAGGTAGTGCACGGTCACGGTCTGCCCGGCCTCGACCTTCGGCCCGTCGCCGACGATGACCGGCTCGACCACCAGGTCCTTGATGTCTTTGGGCACCTTGCCGCCGGCGGAGAACTTCTGCGGCACACCCTTGCCGTCCACCTCGACGCTGGGCAGGTCGGCGGGTGCGGTCTGCTCCTTGCCCTCGGCCATCGCCAGGGGGTCGCTGGCCGGCTCGGGCGGCGGCTCGGGCGCGGGCGTGCGCTCGAGCAGGTCGGTGACGAACACCAGCGGGGTGTCGGGCTTGATGCCCAGCTGGGGGTTGCCCTGGGGCCCGAACGCGTCGTCGGACGACAGGCCGATGGCCAGCCGGCTGCCGACGCTCTGGTCGATGATGCCGGCGTACAGCCCCGGTAGCAGCCGCTGGGCGTCCATCTCCAGCGGCACCGGCTGTCCGGTCTGCCACGAGCTCTCCAGCGTCTTCCCGGTCGTGCCGTTGATGACGACGTACTGGGCCGTCACCTGGTCGCCGACACCGACCGCCTGGCCGTCACCTTCGTCCACCACCTGCACGGTGGTCTCGTCGATCGTGAACGGGGCGTCGACTGTAACCTGTGGCTCGCTGTCGGTCTTACCGGTGACGCTCACCCCGGACAGCTCGCCGGTTTCTGCGCCCGCGGGGCCCTCGGCCGTATCGGTTTGCTCACCGCCCTCGGCGGTCTTCTCCTCCGCCGAGGTCGTCTCCTCGTCGGCGCTCGGGGTGTCGGAGTCCGACCCGCCGCAGGCGGCGGGGATCAGTAGGAGGGGTACGGCGAGCAGCGTGAGTCGGCGGCGCACGGCGGCGTCCTTCGCGATCGGGGATGGGGCACGGCGGGATGGAGACGGCGGGCGGGTGCGATCGGAAGCGACCAGCAGCCGAACCTGCGCCAGCCTAACCCCGGCGCCTGAGAGTCCTTCTCAGCCGGCTCACATCGACTCGATGAGCCGGTGTACCCGCTCGTCGTGCGACCGGAACGGGTCCTTGCAGAGCACGGTGCGCTGGGCCTGGTCGTTCAGCTTGAGGTGCACCCAGTCGACGGTGAAGTCGCGTCTGCGGTCCTGCGCCCGGCGGATGAAGTCGCCACGAAGCCGGGCCCGTGTCGTCTGCGGTGGGACCGACTTGGCGCGGAAGACCGCCGGGTCGGACGAGGTGCGGGTGACCGAGCCGCGGTTCTCGAGCAGATAGTAGAGCCCGCGGCTGCGGTTGATGTCGTGGTAAGCGAGATCCAGCTGGGCGACCCGGGGGTCGCCCCACAGCAGCCCGTGCTTGGCGCGGTAGCGGTCGACCAGCGAGTACTTGGTGACCCAGTCGATCTCGCGCTCGACCAGGGTCAGGTCACCGGACTCCACCGCCTTGAGCGAGCGCTCCCACAGGTCGAGCGTGCGCTCGACGGTCGGCGTCTGGATGGAGCGGCGGTCGACGAAGTCGCGGGCCCGGCTGAGGTACTCGGTCTGAATCTCCAGCGCGCTGGCCTCCCGACCGTTCACCAGGCGCACCCGGCGGCGCCCGGTCATGTCGTGTGAGATCTCACGGATCGCCCGGATCGGGTTCTCGAGGGTGAGGTCGCGCATGACGACGCCCTCCTCGATCATGCGCAGCACCAGGTCGGTGCTGGCCACCTTGAGCATCGTGGTCGCTTCGTTCATGTTCGAGTCGCCGACGATGACGTGCAGCCGACGGTACTTCTCGGCGTCGGCGTGCGGCTCGTCGCGAGTGTTGATGATCGGGCGGGACCGGGTGGTCGCGCTGGAGACGCCCTCCCAGATGTGCTCGGCGCGCTGGCTGAGCGCGAACACGGTGCCCCGCGGTGTCTGCAGCACCTTGCCCGCACCGACGATGACCTGGCGGCTGACGAGGAACGGGATCAGTACGTCAGCCAGCCGGCTGAACTCGCCCTGCCGGGTCACCAGGTAGTTCTCGTGGCAGCCATAGGAGTTGCCTGCCGAGTCGGTGTTGTTCTTGAACAGGTAGACGTCACCGACGATGCCGTCGTCGCGCAGCCGCCGCTCGGCGTCCACCACGAGCCCCTCGAGGATGCGCTCGCCGGCCTTGTCGTGGGCGACCAGCTCGCCGATGTCGTCGCACTCGGGGGTGGCGTACTCGGGGTGGCTGCCGACGTCGAGGTACAGCCGGGCGCCGTTGCGCAGGAACACGTTGCTGCTGCGGCCCCACGACACGACGCGGCGAAACAGGTAACGGGCGACCTCGTCCGGAGACAGGCGCCGCTGCCCCCGGAAGGTGCAGGTGACGCCGTACTCGTTTTCGATCCCGTAGATCCGGCGGTCCACACCCACAGCCTATGTCGCCTCGGTGGCCGGCACCGCCGTCCGGCGCGCGAAACCGTCCGGCTGCTGCCGGCGCCGGTTCAGCCCTCGGCGAGCGCGGCGGCGACCGCGGCGTCGGTGAGCCGCAGGAACTTGCGCTGCTGGCCCCGCGTGCGGTCCAGCACCGCCGCCTCGACATTCTTTGCGGGGATGTCGCGGGCTGTCTCGTCATTGTGTGCCAGCGCTTGCACCGCCAGCCGCACCACCTCTGCGCGGGTCATACCGTCGCGGTAGTGCTCGCCCAGCCAGGCGGCCGGTCGCTCACCCGAACCACCCATCACCGCGAAGCGCTGCTCGTCGGCGATCGAGCCGTCGTAGGTGACCCGGAAGATCTGGTCATGCCCGGCGTCGACGCCGAGCTCGGCGACGAAGATCTCGACCTCGTACGGCTTCTCACCGCCGGAGGAGAAGATCGTGCCGAGGGTCTGCATGTACGCATTGGCGAGGCCCCGACCGGTCACGTCGCGGCGGTCGTAGGAGTAGCCGCGCAGGTCCATCAGCCGGACGCCGGCGATGCGCAGGTTCTCGTACTCGTTGTAGCGCCCGACCGCGGCGAAGGCGATGCGGTCGTAGATCTCGGAGATCTTGTGCAGCGCCTGGGAGGGGTTCTCGGCGACGAAGCAGATGCCGCCGGCGTACTGGACCACCACGACGCTGCGGCCGCGGGCGATGCCCTTGCGGGCGAAGTCGGCCCGGTCCTTCATCAGCTGCTCGGGCGAGACGTAGAACGGTGCGGTCACTGCGGGTCTCCCCCGGTGTGGTCGGCGGTCACTGCGGGCGTCATGTCAGCGGTGCCGCCGGCCCGTCCGGCCGGTCCATCCTGGCGGCGATCACCTCGTCGGCGAGCGTCGCGACCTCGTCGTCGGGCAGCTTGCGGTAGCCCTCGCCGGTCACCACCGCCACCACCGGGAAGATCCGCCGGGCCAGGTCGGGTCCGCCGGTGGCCGAGTCGTCGTCGGCCGCGTCGTACAGCGCCTGCACCGTGGCGGTCACGCACTCGCGCTCGGCCAGCCCGTCCTTGTACAGCTTCTTCAGCGAGCCGCGGGCGAACAGCGAGCCGGAGCCGACGGCATGGAAGGCGGTCTCCTCGTAGCGTCCACCGGTGACGTCGTAGGAGAAGATCCGCCCGCCGTTGTGGTGCGGGTCGTAGCCGGCGAACAGCGGCACCACCGCCAGACCCTGCATCGCCATCCCCAGGTTGGCGCGGATCATGCTCGCGAGCCGGTTGGCCTTGCCGTCGAGCGACAGCGGGGTGCCCTCGATCTTCTCGTAGTGCTCCAGCTCGGTCTGGAACAGCCGCACCACCTCGACCGCGAGGCCGGCGGTGCCGGCGATGCCGACGCAGGAGTACTCGTCGGCGGGGAACACCTTCTCGATGTCTCGCTGGGCGATGATGTTGCCCATCGTGGCCCGCCGGTCGCCGGCCATGATCACCCCCCCGGCAAAGGTCGCCGCCACGATCGTCGTGCCGTGCGGCGCCTCCACCCCAGTCGTTGCGGCCACGGCCGCCGTCCGCGAGTTGGGCAGCACGTCCGGTGTCTGGGCGGCGACGAAGTCGGCGAACGACGCCGAGCCCGGGGCGAGGTAGGACCCGGGCAGCCGCGCCGAGAAGCGGTCCGGACCGTCGGTGGGGCGGGTGCTCACTGGCCACCCTTCTGCACGAACGAGCGAACGAAGTCCTCGGCGTTCTCCTCGAGCACGTCGTCGATCTCGTCCAGGATGGCGTCGACGTCCTCGTCGAGGCGCTCCTTGCGCTCGGCCAGGTCCTCGCTGTCCGTGGCCTCCGGCTCCTCCTCGGTCGCACCACCACGTTTGGTCGTGCGGTGCTGCTGGCCGCCGTCACTGGCCATCGCTCATCACCCTCTCCACTCGAGCACTCGCCCAGCACGGTGCACATCGCGCCTGCACACCGACCTTAGCCGCCTCACTGCCCGGTCAGGGCCGCGAACAGCTGCTCGGCCGTGTCGCACCGGTCGAGCAGTCCACCGACGTGCTCGCGGGTGCCACGCACCGGGTCGAGCGTCGGGATCCGCTGCAGCGACTCGCGGCCCGGCAGATCGAAGATCACCGAGTCCCACGACGCCGCCGCCACCTGGTCGGGGTACTGCGCCAGGCAGCGGCCGCGGAAGTACGCCCGGGTGTCGGCCGGCGGGTCGGTCACGGCGGTGACGACGTCGGCGTCGTCGACGAGACGCTGCATGCGTCCCATCCGCACCAGCCGGTGGTAGAGGCCCTTGCCGGGTCGGACGTCTGCGTACTGCAGGTCGACCAGCTGCAGCTTGGCGTTGTCCCAGCCCAGGTGGTCCCGCTCGCGGTACTGCTCGAGCAGCGACAGCTTGGCCACCCAGTCGAGCTCGCCGCGCAGTTGCATCGGGTCGGCCTCGAGCCGGTCGAGGACCGACGCCCAGCGCTCCAGCACCTCGGTGGTCTCGTCGTCGGCGTCGGCGCCGTGGGTGCGCTCGACATGCTTGCGGGCCTGCTCGAGGTACTCCCACTGCACCTGGACCGCGGTCATCTTGCGCCCGTCGCGCAGGGTCAGCAGGTGCCGCACGGTGGGGTCGTAGGAGACGTCGCGCAGCTCGCGGACGGGCCGCTCCAGCGCCAGGTCGAGCGGCAGCGCGCCGTCCTCGATCATGCGCAGCACCAGCGACGTGCTGCCGAGCTTGAGGAACGTGGCGACCTCGGACAGGTTGGCGTCGCCGACGATCACGTGCAGACGCCGGTGCTTGGCCGGGTCGGCATGCGGCTCGTCGCGGGTGTTGATGATCGGCCGCTTGAGCGTCGTCTCGAGCCCGACCTCGACCTCGAAGTAGTCGGCACGCTGGCTGATCTGGAAGCCGCTCTCGCTGCCGTCCTGGCGCCGGCCCACCCGGCCGGCCCCGCACATCACCTGCCGGGTGACGAAGAACGGCACCAGGTGCCGCACGATCTCGCCGAACGGGGTGCTGCGGTCCATCAGGTAGTTCTCGTGCGCGCCGTAGGAGGCGCCCTTGTTGTCGACGTTGTTCTTGTACAGCAGGATCGTCGGGCTCTGCGGCACCTGCGAGGCGAGCGCACCGGCGCGCTGCATGACCAGCTCGCCGGCCTTGTCCCACAGCACCGCGGCGCGCGGACCGATGACCTCGGGCGTGGAGTACTCCGGGTGTGCGTGGTCGACGTACAGCCGTGCCCCGTTGGTCAAGATCACGTTGGCCAGGCCGAGATCCTCGTCGGTGAGCAGCGTCGAGTCGGCCACGTCACGGCCCAGCTCGAATCCGCGGGCGTCGCGCAGCGGGCTCTCCTCCTCGAAGTCCCACCGGGCGTGGCGCGCGCGCAGGTCGGCGTTCGCCCAGGCGTTGACGACCTGGGTGGAGGCCAGCATGGGGTTGGCCGTCGGCTGTCCCTGCACCGAGATGCCGTACTCCACCTCGGTGCCCATCACCCGCCGCACGCTCATGACGATCAGCCTACGGTCCGGCGGGGAGGTCGCCGTCGTACGGTGGGCACGATGACCGGGTCGGAGCCGTCTCGCGAGCCGGTCGGCGGCGGCTGGGACAGCCGTACGTACGTCGTCGACGGCACGTGGATGGAACGCGAGCCGCGACGTCCGGAGGTCGAGGCGGGCTTGCACACCGAGACGCGGCTGATGCCGTGGCTAGCGCCGACCCTGCCGCTGCAGGTGCCGGTGCCGCGGGTGGTGCAGGAGCGGCCGCTGGTGGTGCGGCACCGGCGCATCCGGGGTGTGCCGATCGCGCGCCTGGACGAGGCAGCGGGCAGGCGGCTCGGGCAGTTCCTGCTGGCGTTGCACTCCCGACCGCTCGACGAGGCGGTTGCCCTCGGCGTCCCCGACCGCTCGCAGACGCTGGCCAGCAGGATGCGGCTGCTCGCACGGCTGCGGGCCGAGGTGCTGGGTCTGCTGCCCCGCGGCCTGGTCGAAAGCGGCGCCGCCCTGCTCGACCGGGTCGCCGGTGCGCCGGTCGACACCCTCGTGCACGCCGACCTGGGCCCGGCCCACCTGCTCGTGCACGTCGAGCGTCTGCACGGCGTCATCGACTGGACCGACGCCGGTGTCGGCGATGCCGCGCTCGACCTGTCGTGGGCCCTGCAGGGCAGCGCAGCTCCGTTCGCGGCCGGGGTGAGCGATGCGTACGGCGTGCACCCGGCCGTGCGGGGGCGCGCCCGCGACTGGCACCTGCTGGGTCCGTGGCACGAGGTGCTGCACGGTGTCGACACCAAGGACCCGTCGTACGTGCGGTCCGGGCTGGCCGGTGCGGTAGCGCGACTGTCTGCGGTGTCGTCGTGAGCCCGTGCGGAGCCCAATGCGCCGGCCAGTGCGGCGGCCAGTGCGGCGTTTGGGGTCACCGGGAGCGCCCGCGGTGACCGCGAACACCGCACTCGAGCGAACCCACCGGGCGCGACCGCCCGCCACGCGGACCGACCAACCCCCGTGCCGGCGCAACTGCCCCCGCCGCACCGATCTTCCGACGTTACGGTCACCCAGCGGCGACAACGTCGGAAGATCCGGCCAGGGGCTTGCCCAGGTGCACCGACTGGTCGCTGGCGCAGTAGTGCCCGAAGGCGGGGATGTCGCGGTAGCCCGACGACCGGTACAGCGCGATCGCCTCCGGCTGCGCGGCACCGGTCTCGAGCACCATCGCCTCGGCCCCGCCCGCGCGAGCCAGTCGTTCCAGGTCGGCCAGCAGCCGCCGGGCCACACCCAGCCCCCGGGCCTCGGGGACGACGTACATCCGCTTGATCTCGACCGCTCGCTGCCACGGGACCCGGCCGGACCGGTCCTCGACGTGGCGGCGCCACCCGCCCATCGCCACGGCGTCACCGTCTCGGCACCCCACCAGCAACACCCCCTCCGGCGGGCTGAACTCGCCCGCGGCGATGGGCGTGTCGTCGTGGCCGCCATAGCGCACGACGTACTCCTCGGCCTGCAGCCGCGCCACCAGCGGTGTGACGGCGGGATCGGTGTAGCCCACCTGCCTCAGCTCGACTCCGTCCCGCTCGCCCACCCGCAGCAGCGTACGGCCCGGCCCCGGTGGCGGGGTCGGGGTTCAGCGCTAGCGGGCCCGGCGGCGACCCCAGGCGTTGGCGACGTTGATGCCGACCAGCCCGGTCCAGGCGACGATGAGACCCTCGAGGTCAGCGATGCTCGCAGCGATGGCAGTCACCGGGATGCACACGCCCAGCGAGACGAGCGCGATCACGAACCCCTCGGTGTCCCAGCCCGACGACCGCTGCTGCTCGCGCACGGCGGCCTCGGCGCGCTCGGCGACCGTCTGGTCGATCTTGTCGGCGAAGGACTCGACCAGCGCCGCCTCGTAGTCCGGCCCGAGCTCGCGGCGGGCCGGCAAGCGCCGCCTCGAACTCCGCGTGGGAGAAGTCGGCGCCCCGGCCACCGGGCCAGGGAGACGACCCGGAGCCGACCGTGGTCACAAGTATTGACCGGTGTTCGCCACGGTGTCGATGGACCGGCCCGGCTCGCTGCCCTGCTTGCCGGAGATCAGGGTGCGGATGAACACGATGCGCTCACCCTTCTTGCCCGAGATCCGCGCCCAGTCGTCGGGGTTGGTGGTGTTGGGCAGGTCCTCGTTCTCCTTGAACTCGTCCACGCAGGCCTGGAGCAGATGGTTCACCCGCAGGCCCTTCTGGTCGAGGTCGAGGAGGTCCTTGATGGCCATCTTCTTGGCCCGGTCGACGATGTTCTG
>JBBSNM010000051.1:0-19291 GCA_038232655.1 Propionibacteriales bacterium
ACAACGTCTCCTGGAAGCGCCCACCCGATTTCGGTCGAAGCAGCGGGAGCGGCCTGTACGGGTTCACCAAGGACGCCGTCGACCACCCGGTCTTCCCGCCGTACAGCTGGGTGGTGGAGACCTTCGTGCTGCCGAACTTCGTCGCCTTCGGGTGGATGGTGCTCGTCGTCGAGACGCTGTTGGCGGTGCTGCTGCTGACCGGCACCCTGGTCCGCGTCGCCGCGCTGGTGGGGGTGGGGCAGTCGCTGGCGATCGGGCTCTCGGTCGCGCAGACCCCCGGTGAGTGGCCCTGGTCGTACTGGCTGATGATCGGCGCGCACGTCGTGTTGGTGCTGTGCGCCTCGGGTGCGGTGCTGGCCGTCGACGGTGCCCGCGCCCACCGGCGAACCGATGCGGTGACGACCGCGCCGGCACGCCTGGTGCAGCTGTGGGCCCTGGTGGTCGCGGGCGCCGGGGTCGTCGCGCTGCTGCTCAGCATCGGCGCCTCGCCGCTCGCCGCCCGAGGCGAGGCACTCGGTGGGTCCGGGCTGTCGATCTCACTGGGCCGCTACAACCTGGTCGGCGCGATCGTGCTGCTGGTGATCGCGGCCCTGATGTTCGCGGCTGCGAGCCTTGGCCGCTCCGCCCTGGCCACCGCCGCGGCGGCGATTTCTGTGCTGGCGGCGCTGTCGCTGTATCTTCAGCTGCAGCGAACCGATCCGTGGCTCGGTGGCAACAACACCTCCGCAGCGTTCTTCTTGTGCGCGGCGCTGATCAGCGCGATGCTGGCTGGCGGTCTCGACCGGAAGACGTCCGAACGGGAGGTCCATGCCAACGGCTGACGCACCGCCACCTGTCGTCCCCGTGCTGACTGTCGACGGGGGCGACCGTGCGTGCGGTGAGCTGCTGCTCGTTCTCGCGGCCGAGATCCGCCCGCTGCCGGCGCGCGCGGCGGTGCGGCTGATCGCGACCGACCCGGCCGCGGCCATCGACCTGCCGGCCTGGTGCCATCTCACCGGGCACCGCTTCGTCGGTGCCGGCCGGCAGCCCGACACCCGACCGCACTACGACCTGCAGGTCAGCGCAAACCCCCGACGGACCCAGCCGACCAGTCCCTGGCGGCTGGCGGAGCGAACTCCTCCCAAACCGGGCACCAGCCCCGAACGAAAGGACACCCCGTCATGAACGGCCTCGTCATCAACCTCACCCGCTCGGTCGACGACCCCGACCGCTCCAGCGTCGCGATGGTCGTCGCGGGCGCGTCGGTCGCCTCCGACCAGACCACCACCGTCTTCCTCTCCTCGGAGGGCACCCGGCTGGCTCAACGCGGGGTGGCCGACGACCTGCACGAGGACGGATTCGCCCCGATGAGCGAACTGGTCGCCACCTACGTGGCCGCCGGCGGCACCTTCCTGGTCTGCAGCCCGTGCGCAAAGAAGCGCGGTATCGGCGAGCAGGACCTCATCGAGGGTGCCAGCATCGTCGGCGGGGCCACCCTGGTCGCCCTGCTCGCCGACGGCGCCTCGTCGCTTTCGTTCTGACGTGACCCAGCCGACCGCCGTGAGCCGAGCGACTGCGCAGCCGATCGGCGCCGCTGCCGAGTACGACGGCGGAGACATGGACTGCGGCAGCGGCCTGCTACTTGCCCTGACCGGCGCAGTCCGGGGCATCGACCCCGGCGAGGTGCTGCTGCTGCACACCCGAGAACCGTCCGTGCTGGCCGACCTGCCCGCCTGGGCGCGGCTCGCTGGCCACGACCTGCTGGACGTCGTGGACGTCGGTGCCGGGTCGGGTCCGTGGCAGCTGTTCATCCGCCGCAAGGGTGGTGGCGGCAGCGCCGGCGAGCGGACCGGGGAGCCGCTGGAAGCCGACACGCCCTTCAGCGGCGGTGCCGCGGTGCCGCTGGGCAGCCGGCTGTGGTTGTACTCCAACTTCCACTGCAACCTCGCCTGCAGCTACTGCTGCGCCGCGTCGTCACCCAAGGCGGACCCGCGGCTGATGTCGGTCGAGCTGGCTGAGTCGGCGACCAGGGAGTTCGTCGCCCAAGGGGGGCGCGAGCTGTACGTGACCGGCGGTGAGCCGTTCCTGCACCCCGAGCTGGGAGCGCTGCTGCAGGTGACGTCGGCGCAGGTACCGGTCACGCTGCTCACCAACGCGATGGTGTTCGCGCGCGGTCAGCGTCGTCATACGCTGGAGACCTTGGACAGGGACGCGGTCACCTTGCAGGTCAGCCTGGACTCGGCCGGTCCCGAGCTGCATGACCGGCAGCGCGGCGCCGGGTCACACGCCCGTGCCCTGGCAGGGATCGAGCTGGCGCACGGTCTGGGCTTTCGCATCCGGATCGCCGCGACGTACTTCGCCAGGGACGTCGGGCACGCCGACGACCTGCACGTGTTCCTCGACGGTCTGGGCATCGACCGAGATGACCGGCTGATCCGCCCCGTGGCGGAGGAGGGGTTCGCTGACCAGGGTGTGCACATCAGCCTGGACAACGTCGAGCCGGAACCCACCCTGACCGCCGACGGTGCGTGGTGGCATCCGGTCGCGGTCACCAACAGCCACCTCAAGGTGGCCGACGCACCGCTGCCGCTGGCCGAGGTGCTCGCGGTGATGCGCGACGTGGTGGAGGTGCAGGCCGCCGGTGACGCGCAGGGGCGCAGCGTCTTTCGCTGCGCCTGACCCCGCCCCGGTGCTGGGGCGGACGGTCAGCCGACGGTGCCGACCCGCACCTGCACGTGGCCAGCGCGCATCGACCACCCGACGACGTCGGTCGCGCGCTCCTCGAGCCGAGTCCACGGCCACACCGACGGGTCGGAGCCACCCAGGTGGCAGGCCAGCCGCGAGGCCGGTCGAGCGAGCCGGCCGGTGGCCAGCGCGAGGTCGACCACCGCAACCCGTCCCCCCGGGCGGACGGCAGCGACCACGGCGTCCAGCGCCCGCTCCCAGTCACTCATCAGCGACAGCGCATAGGTGGCGATCGCGGCGTCGGCCGGCGGCAGGTCGGACCCGGCCATCCCGGTGACGTCGGCGCGGACGAACCCGTCGCGGTGCCAGCCACGTCGGTGCGCTCGCCGCCGAGCAGCCGCGAGCATCTGGGCGCTGGCATCGACCGCGGTGACGACCCCCGCGGGCCCGAGGGCGTCGTGCAGCGGTGCCAGGTTGAGGCCGGTGCCACAGCCGACGTCGAGCACGTGCTGCCCCGGCTCCAGTCCCAGGGCGCCGATCGCGGCCAGCCGCGGCGGCCGATAGACCGGCCACTCCAGCGACACCAGGTCGTAGATGCCGGCCACCGAGCGGTAGCGCGCCGAGCGGGGCATGCCAGCACCCTCCCTCCGGATTGGACCGGGGTTCGGCCGCAGCCGAACGGCCCAGTGCACCGGCCCAGTGCACCGGCTCAGTGCACCCGGGCGGGCTTGGCCCGGTCGCGGTTCCCGACATCCAGTCGCACCCGACAGTAGAGGTCGGGGCGTTCGAGGCTCCGCGTCAACGCGGCCGCCGTGTCGTCGATCGCGGTCGCGACCTCGGTGAGGTCGCAGCGCGGCTCGAGCGTGGCGTGGATGTCGATGACCAGCTGGCCGCGGTCCCGCCGCACGCTCCCCTTGGCCGAGCGCACCTCGTGGCGCGCCTGCAGGGCGGCGCACGCCGCGGAGACCGCGCCGCTCGCATTGACATCAAGCCGCCCCTCGGCACCCGACCCGGACAGGCCGAGCTCGGAGACCTTGCTGCGGCCCGGCAGGTGGGCGACCAGCCAGCGCAGGCCGAGCAGGAAAAGCACCATCGCCGCTGCGCCCAGCGCCCAGGCCCACCAACCGCGCTCGGTGATGTCCTTGACCGGGCCGCTGTTCACCGATGACGGCAGCCAGCCGAACAGGTCGTACTTCCAGCCGATCACGAGCACGCCACCGGCGACAAGCAGCAGGCCCACGACGAAGGTCACGAGGCGGTCGAGCGCCACAACTGAGCGACTCACCGATTTCACCCTCTTCCCTGGTCACGGACCCGCACCTGCGGTGGCTGTTCCAGTGGCTCGAGCCGCGACTGCACGCGTTCGCGGACACGCCCCTCAAGCTCGGAGTCCCGCTCGGCCGACAGCCCGTGGACGTCCACGGTGACCCGGCGACCACTTGTCGACGCCCGGGCAGCGTCGACCCCGTCCACGTCCTCGGCGGCTGCGGCGGCAAGCCGGGACAGCCCGCGGTCGAGCAGGAACACGCCGGTCTCGGCTCGGACGGCCGCACCGAGGTATGGACGGGGCCGCAGTGCGAAGTACACCAGGACCAGCCCGACCAGCACGGCGAGGCCGGCGAAGACGACCCAGCTGAACAACGGCTTCGTCCCATCCAGCGACGTCAGCGCGCTGTCGATCCACGGCGTGCCCGAGATGAGCTTGCCGTACGCCAGCGCGTCGTGGCCGGCGACGACCGCCAACGCGAGCAGGGCCAACGACCACAGCACACCGAAGACGGTCACCCGGGCGAATCCGCGGGGGTCCTTCGCCGTCCGTGGTGGGGTGCTCATTCGACCCTCCTTCTCGGCGTCGCCGCGGCCGTCTGGTCGGTGGGTTGCTCGAATCGGGCCACCGTGACGTCCACCGAGGCAACGGACAGCCCGGTGAGGTTGCCCACCTCCCGGGTCACCTCGGCACGCACCGCACGAGCCACCTCGCCGGCGCCGTGCGGCCACAGCACGGCGACGTCCACGCTCAGCCGCACCGTGTTACCGGCGACGGTGCTGTCGGCACGCGGGTAGCTGCGGCCGACCATCTTGTCGAGCCCGGAGCCGGTGCGCGTCACGCCCGACACCCGCTGGGCCGCGAGGGTGGCCAGTCGCTCGATCGCCTTGCCGGCGATGTGCAGCTCACCACGCCGATCGATGGCTGTCGTCGACGACGGCGCCGACGACTCAGCCACGACGGCGGCCACCCACCAGCGAGCTGAGGTCGATCTCCCCGTCGAACTGGCCGCCAAGCAGGTAGCCGACGATGCCGAGGACCAGAGCGAGCAGGAAGGCGCTGAACCCGCCGACGGCCGCGGCGATGCCGAGCAGCAGACCGGCGATCAGGCCGAGTGTTGAGGTGGTCATCTTCTCTCCTTGCGGCCGCCCCGGTCAGGGTCGGCTGGGTGTGGTCGGACGTGGTCGGTGTCGTGAGTCGTCACAGCTCGATACTGCGCCGGGCGCCGGGGAAGCCTCGAGGTAGTGCCGATCTGAGCCTGCGCACCCCGGCCCTGCGTCGGCGCCGAAGCCGGTAGCGTGCCCGCTTCAGCGCCGACCGTGGCCGCGTGCGCAGCCGACTGCCGCCGCCGGTGCCGGCCCGACCGAACTGGGCGTCGACCTGGGCCAGCGACCGGATGAACTCGTCGGCGTCGCCACCGAGGTCGGGATGGTGCATCCGCGCCACCCGACGACGGCTGGCGGCCCACTGCTCCCACTGGCCGTCGTCGCGCGAACAGGTCGTCATCCCCGGGCTGCCGGGTCGCTGTCCAACGGGGCCCGCACGTCCTGGATGACCACGTGGACCGCCCGCCCGGCGACCGGCTGGGCCGCCGCCCGGATGGAGTCCGCCAACGGCGGCAGGTCCGCGCCCCAGGTCGCGGTGACGTGCACCTCCACCACATCGGCGCGCACCCGGACGCCCGCGATGCGGCGACCGGGCAGGTGCGTCGCCACCTCACCGAAGCGACCGGAGTGCATGGCGTCGACCCCGGGCAAAGCCATGACGGCGACGACCACGTCGTCGGCCAGCTCGGCACCGGCAGGGGTGGCCTCGCTCGCCGGATCGGTAGGCGCCTCGACCGGGTCGTTGGACGTCGGCGCGGTCACTGGACGCGTGACGGCTGCTGGTTTTCCCTGTCCTCGTCGCCCTCGGTGTCCTCGTTGTCATCGGTCTGCAGGAACACATCGGCGACGGTCACGTTCACCTCGGTGACCTCCAGCCCGGTCATCCGCTCCACCGAGCTGATCACGTTGCGGCGGATGCCGTCGGCGAGGTCCACGATGGCCACGCCGTAGTCGGCGATCAGCTCGACGTCGACGGCGGCCTGCCGCTCGCCCACCTCGACCGACACGCCCTGGCTGTGGTTGGTGCGGCTGCCGGGGATGCGATCGCGGATTGCCCCGACGGCCCGGGCGGCGCCGCCGCCGATGGCGTGCACGCCGGACACGTCGCGGGTGGCGATGCCGGCGATCTTGGCGACGACGGAGTCGGCGATCGTCGTGCGCCCCTGCGAGGTGACCAGCGCGTTCCCGGTGCCCGACGAGGACGACGAGGTGTCGGACGAGGACGACTGCTGGCTGGTGCTGGAGGTGGTGCTGGTCACGGGGGGTCCTTCCGTTCGATGGTGCAGCGCTGTGATCGCGCGCTGTCGCGCGCGGCTGCAGGGTGGGGACACCGGTGTAGACGCATAGACCCCCGGTTTGTCACGCTTCGCTGGTTGTGACGCACGTCACTATCCGGCGCGGCGTATGATCGGTGCGTTCTGCGTGCCGACCATCGGACCAGCCCGGGAGACGGAGGTGTCGTGGACGTCGTGCCGGGCGAGGGCGAGCGAGGTGGCCTGCGCTCCGACGAGATCCTGGCACGACGCAGCGGTCTGGGTGACCGGCTCGCCTTCGCCGAGCTGGTAGGGCGGCACGGCCCGGCGTTGTACCGCTACGCCATCCGGATGCTGGACGGCGACCACCACGCGGCCGAGGACGCGGCGCAAGAGGCGTTGACCAAGGCGTGGGTCCATCTGGGCACGTTCCGGGGCGACTCGTCGGCCAAGACCTGGCTGTTCCGGCTGGTCGCGAACGAGTGCCTCAGCGCCCGCCGGCGACGCCGGCCGCGCCCCGTGACCGCCCAGGCGCTCAACCAGGTGCCAGCAGGCCAGCGATCGGCACCCGAGCAGGTGACGCTGGCCGCCGACCTGCGCAAGGCCCTGGACGTCGCGCTGGTCGAGCTGCCCTGGCGGCAGCGGGCCAGCTGGATCCTGCGCGAGGTCGAGCAGCTGTCGTACGTCGAGATCGCCGAGGTGCTGCAGACCACCCCGGCGGTCGTGCGCGGCCAGCTGCACCGGGCCAGGGCTAACCTCGCGACCAGGATGGAGCAGTGGCGATGACCCCCGACTCGTCGGCGCGCGCCGACACCGGCTCGGACCTGCCCGCCGGGGAGGTCCGGGACCAAGCGGTGCTGCGCAGCGCCGCCGACGCGCTGCGCGAGCACGTCGACGACCGCTGGGTGGAGGTGGCCGACCTGGTGCTTGCTCGTGCGATCGCGGCGACCAGACCCTCGCGACCGGTCCTGGCGCGGGCGAGCAGCGGGGCCTTCCACGTCGCCGAGCAGGTGCTTGTGTCCTCCCTACGGGCCAGCATCGACCGACTCGAGGACTGCGAGGTGGTCGACATCGACATCCAGACCCGGCCGCCGGGCCGGGCCGGTGCGGACGACTGGGCCGGTGAGGTGTGCACGGGCGTGCTGATCGCTTTGGCCGTACGCTACGGAACCGTCCTGATCCCGCTGGCCGATCAGGTGCGACGGCTGGCCTCGGAGCGCATCGACCGGGTGCTCGGCCACGTGGTCCCCTCGGTCGACGTCTCGGCGATGCACGTGCACGTGGCCGATGTCACCCGCGGAGACCCCAAGCTGGGCGTCGACGCGCGCCAACGGTGACCTGGGTCGACAATGGCGCTCGACGCAGTCCGGCTGACCGGGCAACGAGGCAAGGAGCCACCATGGCGACCGACACCGCCACCGACACCGACGTGGAGAAGGTCCGCCGGCGCCGGGCCAAGGCCGACCATGCGGCCTCGGCGCTCGAGACCCAGCAGACGCGGGCCACCAGGCTCGCCAAGGACCACGACGCCGCGTCCGCCGCGCTCGACCGGGAGAAGGAGGCGCTCAAGAAGGCGCGCAAGGACGCCAAGAAGCTCAGCAAGCAGGTGGACAAGCGCGAGCAACTGGTCAAGTCGCTGCGCAAGGAGCGCCGGGCCGCGGACAAGGAGTTGAACCAGCAGCGGGACAAGGCCGAGAAGCAGGTGGCGAAGCTCGCCAAGGCACAGGCGGCGGTGACG
Organism: Propionibacteriales bacterium; assembly: GCA_038232655.1. Classification (GTDB taxonomy): domain Bacteria; phylum Actinomycetota; class Actinomycetes; order Propionibacteriales; family Nocardioidaceae; genus JACCVL01. Next base: position 8,029 of record JBBSNM010000051.1, read on the forward strand.
GCCGAGGACGCGGCCAGCGAGCTCGAGAGCGGTCAGCCCAAGGAGGCCGTGCGCACCGTGAAGGCGACGAGCTCACGGTCGACAGCTTCCAAGAGTGCCGCCAAGAAGACAACCGCCAAGCGGACGCCCGCCAAGAAGACCGCAGCAAAGCGGACGCCCGCCAAGAAGACAACCGCCAAGCGGACGCCCGCCAAGAAGACCGCCCCGGCGGCCAGCAAGACCAGCGCATCGAAGCGCTGAGCCGAGGCATCCTCGGCGGACCGTAGAATCATCCGACGGCTGCGTGGCGGGGGTGCCGCGCTGCCCCCCATCGGGGCTGCCGCGCAGGTCGGTAACCGGGTCGTCGTGACCCGCCCACGAGAGGAAGTGCATGTCCGGCAAGAGGATCTACCGCTCGTCCAACACCAGTGTCTTGGCGGTCGAAGCGGTGGACGCACCCCGCGTCGTCACGTCGGCGGAGTTCGACGCCCGTCTCACCCCGACGTACGAGCGGGTCGGGCTGCGGCCCGGGATGCTCGAGAGCCTGGTGGGCATCCGCGAGCGCCGCTGGTGGGCCGACGGCGTCACCTTCGTCGACGGCGCCGCGACGGCGGGTGCGAAGGCGATCGCCGAGTCCGGTGTGGACGCCACGCAGATCGGTCTGCTGGTCAACAGCTCGGTGAGCCGCCTGCACCTGGAGCCGTCGACCGCGGTGTCGGTGCACAACGCGTTGGGGCTGCCCGCCAGCTGCCAGAACTTCGACGTCGCCAACGCCTGTCTCGGCTTCGTCAACGGCATGCAGATCGCCGCGGCCATGATCGAGTGCGGCCAGATCGACTACGCGCTGGTCGTCAACGGCGAGGACGCTCGCGGCGTCCAGGAGCGCACGCTGGACCGGCTCTCGGGCCCCGATGTCACCGCCAACCAGGTGATGGACGAGTTCGCCACCCTCACCCTGGGCTCCGGCGCGGCGGCGATGGTCTTGGGTCGCGCCGACCTGCACCCCGAAGGACACCGCGTCATCGGCGGGGCGACCCGCGCCAGCAGTGAGCACCACGAGCTGTGTGTCGGCGACATCGAGCACATGCGCACCGATGCCCGCGGCCTGCTCGAGGCGGGTCTCGAGCTGACCGGCAAGCTGTGGGCCGACGCTGCCGAGGAGTTCACCTGGGCCGCCGGGATGGACCGCTACGTCATCCACCAGGTCTCCCAGGTGCACACCAGCGGCATGACCACCGCGCTCGGCATCGACGAGTCGAAGGTGCCGCTGACGTTCCCGATGTACGGAAACATCGGTCCGGCGTCGGTCCCCTATACGCTGGCCAAGGAGGCGCAGGACCTCCAGCCGGGCGACCGGGTGCTGCTGATGGGCATCGGCTCCGGGCTGAACGCCTCGCTCACCGAGCTCAGCTGGTGACGGGCGGCGCCTCGACGCCGCCCGTCGACCTGCCCGGGCTCGACCCGGCATGGTCGCGGCTGGTCGAGGTGGCCGGCGCCGACGGTCGCTCGCACACCTGGCACCTGCTCGACAGCTGGGCCGCTCGGACGCCCGCCGCCGCTGAACGGCCGTCCCTGACCCTGCTGTGCGTGCACGGCAACCCGACCTGGTCGTATCTGTGGCGCCGGCTGCTCGCGGTCGCACCGCCGCAGTGGCGCGTGGTCGCGCCCGACCAGCTCGGCATGGGCTACTCCGAGACGGTCGCGGGCCGCTCCATCGCCGAGCGGGTCGCCGACCTCGGCGCGCTGACCGACGCGCTGGGTGTCACGGGCCCGGTCGTCACCGTCGCGCACGACTGGGGTGGTCCGATCTCGCTGGGCTGGTCCGCCGAGCACCGCGACCAGCTGCGCGGTGTCGTGCTCACCAACACCGCCGTGCACCAGCCCGCGGGCGCCGCCGGCCCAGCCGTGATCCGGCTGGCGCGCCTGCCCGGCGTGCGTCAGGCGCTCTGCGCCCGCACCCCCGCCTTCGTGCGCGGCACCACCGCGCTCTCGCGCCCGGCGCTGCCGCGCGGCGTGCGCGCCGCCTTCGCCGCGCCGTACGCCGACGCAGCACGGCGCGGGGCGGTCGCCGACTTCGTGGCGGACATCCCGTTCGACGCCCGCCACCCCAGCCACCCCCCGCTGGAACGCATCGCCGCCAGCACCCGCGAGCTAGACGTGCCGGCACTGCTGTTGTGGGGTCCGCGCGACCCCGTCTTCGGCCAGCCGCACCTCGACGACCTGCTCGAACGATTGCCGCAGGCGCAGGTGCACCGCTACGAGCAGGCGTCGCACCTGGTCACCGAGGACGCGCCGCAGTACGCCGACGCCGTCACCCGGTGGGTCGCCGACCTCGACCCCGACACCGACGGAATCAACGCCCGTCCGGCCGCTGCACGCCCGCAGGGTCCCCCCTCGTCCGCACCCTCGACGCTCTGGCGGCAGCTGGAGGCGCGGGCAGGCGACCCCTCCCCGGCCGTCGTCGAGGTCGGCGGCCGCACGGTCAGCTGGGCGCTGCTCGCCCGCCGCGTGCGCGAGCTCGCTGCCGGGCTGGCGGCGGCCGGCGTACGTCCGGGTGAACGGGTCGCCCTGCTGGTGCCGCCGTCGGTCGACCTGACCGCCGCGGTGTACGCGGTGTGGCGGGCCGGAGCCGTGGTCGTGGTCGCGGACAAGGGTCTCGGGCTGCGCGGCATGGGACGCGCCCTGCGGGGCGCGCGCGTCCAGCACGTCATCGGCACCACCCAGGGGCTGGCCGCCGCCCGGGTGATGCGCCTGCCCGGCACCCGCATCCTGGCCGGCCGTCCCGTTTGGGCGGCCCCGAACGGTGCTCGCACGCTGGCCGGCATCGCCCGGCGGGGGCGCACCGCATCCCCGCCCCCCAGACCGACCGGCGACGACGAGTGTGCGGTGGTGTTCACCTCCGGTGCGACCGGCCCCGCCAAGGGCGTGGTCTACCGCCACCGGCAGGTGGCAGCGCAGCTGGACCTGATCGCTAACACCTACGGACTGGGCGACGGTGACCGGATCGTGGCGGGGTTCGCGCCGTTCGCGCTCTACGGCCCGGGGCTGGGCGTGGCCTCCGCGGTGCCCGACATCGACGTCACCGTGCCCGCCAGCCTCACCGCAGCGGCGCTGGCCGACGCTGTCGGCGCGGTGCAGGCCACGATCGTGTTCGCCTCGCCGGCGGCGCTGCGCGGCGTGCAGGCAACCGCCGACGAGCTGTCACCCGCACAGCGCCAGTCACTGGGTCGGGTGCGGTTGCTGATGTCGGCGGGCGCGCCGGTGCCGCCGGCACTGCTGCGCTCGCTGCGAGCGGTGCTCCCCGCGGCCGAGGCGCACACCCCGTACGGGATGACCGAGGCGTTGCCGGTCACCGATGTCAGCCTGCCCGAGATCGAGGCGGCCGGCGTCGGTGACGGGGTCTGCGTCGGTCGACCGCTCGGCGGTGTCGACGTCGCGGTGAGCCCGCTGTCGCCGACCGGCGAGGCAGACGGCGACCTGACCGTCATGCCCGAGGTCACCGGCGAGGTCTGCGTGCGGGCCGCGCACGTGAAGGACCGCTATGACGCGCTGTGGGCGACCGAACGGGCAAGCGCGCGCAACCGGGGCTGGCACCGCACCGGCGACGTGGGCCACCTGGACAGTGAGGGTCGGCTGTGGATCGAGGGCAGGTTGCAGCACGTGCTCAGCACCGCCACCGGAGTGGTCACGCCGGTCGGTGTCGAGCAGCGGATCGAGGAGACCGCGGCCGTGCGCGCCGCCGCCGCGGTCGGGGTCGGCCCGGCGGGTGCCCAGCAGGTGGTCGTCGTGGTCGTACCGGCCGACGGGACCCGGCGCCGCTCGTCGCCGCTCGCCCCGCAGCCGCTCGCCGACGCCGTGCGCGGTGCGGCCGGCGTGCAGGTGGCAGCCGTCCTGATCGTGTCGGAGTTCCCGGTCGACATCCGGCATGCGTCCAAGGTGGACCGGCGAGCCGTCGCCGGCTGGGCCGGGCGGGTGCTCGCCGGCCAGCGACGATGAGGGTGCTGGTCACCGGCGCGACCGGGATGTTCGGCCGGGGGGTCGCCGCCTCGCTGCTGGCCCGCGGCGACGAGGTGACCGTCCTGCAAAGGCGTCCGTCGGGGTTGGCATGCGGCGAGGTGCTGGGCGACGTGGCCGACGGCGCCGTCGTACGCCGCGCCGCCGCAGGTCAGGACGCGGTCGTGCACCTCGCCGCCAAGGTGGACGTCGTCGGCCGGTGGGCCGACTACGCCCGCGCCAACATCGACGGCACCCGCGCCGTGCTCGACGCGTGCCGCGACGGGCGCGTCGGTCGACTCGTGCACGTGTCGTCGCCCGCGGTCGCGCACGCCGGCGACCCGCTGATCGGGGTCGGCGCCGAGCCGGCCGACCCGCAGCACGCACGCGGTCACTACGCCCGCTCCAAGGCAGTCGCCGAGCTTGAGACGCTGGCGGCGGACTCGCCGCGGCTGGCCGTGCTGTGCATCCGCCCGCACCTGGTCTGGGGGCCATGCGACACCCAGCTGGTGGGGCGCATCGTGTCCCGAGCGCGGGCGGGGCGGTTGCCGGTGATCGGGGCCGGCTCCGCGCTGATCGACACCACCTACGTCACCAACGCCGTCGACGCGCTGGTCGCGGCGCTGGACGCCACCCCCGACCTGCACGGCGAGGCGCTGGTCGTCTCCAACGGCGAGCCTCGCCCGGTCGCCGAGATCCTGGCGCGCCTGTGCGCCGCAGCCGGCGCCCCCGGACCGCGCGGCCGGCTGCCGATCGGGCCGGCGAGGCTGGCCGGGGCGGGCGTCGAAGGCATCTGGACGCTGTTGGGCAGGCGTGACACCCCGCCGCTGACCCGGTTCCTGGTCGAGCAGCTCACCACCGCTCACTGGTTCGACCAGCGCCGCACCCGGGCAGCGCTGGGCTGGACCCCTCGGATCGGCCTCGACGAGGGATTCGCCGAGCTGGCGAGCTGGTACGCGGCGACCGCAGGCGTCCCGCCCGTGGGGCGACCCAACGCATAGGGTGCAGTGGTGAACGACAAGGTGGTCTGGATCGACTGCGAGATGACCGGGCTCGACCTGCGCTCGGACGCGCTGGTCGAGGTCGCGGCTCTGGTGACTGACTTCGACCTCAACGTGGTCGGCGACGGCGTCGACATCGTAATCAAGCCGCCGGCCGCCGCCGTCGAGCAGATGCCCCAGGTGGTGCGCGAGATGCACACGGCATCCGGACTGCTCGACGAGCTCGACACCGGGGTGAGCCTGGACGAGGCCGAGCGGCAGGTGCTGGCCTACGTGCGCGGGCACATCCCCGAGCCACGGAAGGCGCCGCTGGCGGGCAACACGGTGGCGACCGACCGGGCGTTCCTGGCGCGCGACATGGCGACCCTCGAAGGCTGGCTGCACTACCGCATCATCGACGTGTCGTCGATCAAGGAGCTGTCGCGCCGGTGGTACCCGCGGGCCTACTACGCAGCGCCGAAGAAGGCCGGCGGGCACCGGGCGCTGGCCGACATCCGCGAGAGCATCGAGGAGCTGCGCTACTACCGTGCCGCGGTGTTCGTGCCGCAACCCGGCCCAGACAGCGACACCGCCACGGCGCTGGCGCTCGAGCACGGCGGTGCGCTGTCAACCGCCACCGACGGCTGAGCCGCGGGCCGCTACACTCCTCCGGGCGTCGCGACCAGCGGTTGCGCGCTCCGTGGTGGGTGTAGCTCAGCCGGTAGAGCACCTGGTTGTGGTCCAGGGGGTCGCGGGTTCAAGTCCCGTCACTCACCCCAGCAGCACCGATCCGCACCGACAGCACCGAGCCGGTGCCCCCTGGTGGGGGCACCGGCTCGGTGGTGAGGTCTGTGGGGGTCTAGCGGGTCGCCTTGGCCTCGAAGGCGCTGTAGAAGCCGAGCTCACGCTCCGCCAGCGACCAGACCCCGGTGGCGGGGAGGGACTGGCTGGGAGCAAGCGCCAGGCTCGCAGTGCCGGGCAGGCTCGAGGCCGACCGGCGGTCGATGAACTGCAGGGCGCTGCTGATCAGAACCATCGCGACGATGGCCCCGACGACGTACAACATAGGGTTCTCCAAGTGCTCGTGGTGCTCAATGTGACTCCATCACGGTATCCTCTTTGAGATGCTCGGCTGGCCAATCAACGGCCGCGCGACCTGTGAGGTGCGTCGCATTCTTGTGGACCCCGGCCGAGTGCGAGATTCGGGCTTCAGACATTCGGGGCGAAACCCGATGTCTGGCCCTATCGTCTGGCCCTATCGTCTGGCCCATGCTTGCAACCGACCGCGCCGGACGCACGCTCGCCCAGTTCCTCCTCAGCCGCATCGACGAGGACGAGGCCCTGGCTCGGCGGGCTTACGAGGAAGGCGCGTCGAACGCGACCGACCCCTGCTCTGCGGAGGCGTTGCACACCGCACGGCACAGCCCGGCCCGCGTCCTGATCTCGTGCGAGGCCAAGCGGCAGATCGTTAACGCCACCCTCGACGTCGACCCCGACCAGGTCAGTGAAGTGTTCGCCCTCGAACCGCAGGGACCGGCCGACCTGCCGCGCGAGCAGACGGTGGCTGAAATGCAGTTCTTCGAGCGGGTGCTGCGCTACCTCGCGGTGACCTACGCCGACCACCCCGACTACGAGCTGCAGTGGCGACCGTAGGCGCCTGATCGGCCCCGCTGGGACAGCCCGCCGCGCCAGGGGGTGCGGCTCACTCGGTTCCGTGCACACCCATTACCCGGCATGGCTGGTGCGCAACGTACCGAGCGCCACCGCTAGCCGCGCCTGGGGGCAGACAGCCCAGCCGACGAGCCCACCACCGCCAACGGTTGGCCCCGACGCTGGGTGAGCATGCAACGATCAGCTGAGCGGCACCACGTCGGGCGCGCCGAGCCGGGCGGCGTCGGCGGTCTCGTCGTCGGGCATCTGCTGGCTCTCGCGCTCGGCGGCCACCCGCTGGCGGTAGTGCTCCACCTCGCGGTCGACCTGCTCCTTGCTCCACCCGAGGACCTCGGCCATCAGCCATGCGGTCTTCTCGCACGCGCCGAGACCTCGGTCGAAGGTCTCGATGGAGATCCGCGTACGCCGTGTGAGCACGTCGTCGAGGTGCCTGGCTCCCTCGTGCGAGGCGGCGTACACAATCTCGGCGCAAAGGTAGTCGTCGGCGTGCAGCAGCGCCTCGCCCAGCGACGGGTCGGCGTCGATCAGGTCGAGCAGCTCGTGCACCAGCGAGCCGTACCTGCCGAGCAGGTGCTCCACCCGCACCGGGTGCAACCCGGCCCGGCGGGCCAGCACGTGCCGCTGGTTCCACAGCGCGTCCCAGCCCTCGGCGCCGAGCATCGGCACGTCCGCGGTCACCGACTCGGGCACCGCCCGCTCGAGGTCGCGGGCCAGGCCGTGCACCGCCTCGTCGACGGCGTCCTTGGCCATCACCCGGTACGTCGTGTACTTGCCGCCGGCGACCACGACCAGCCCGGGCGCCGGGTGACCCACCGCATGCTCGCGGGACAGCTTGGAGGTCGCCTCGGACTCCCCCCACAGCAGCGGGCGGAGGCCGGCGTACACGCCCTCGACGTCCTCGTGGGTGAGCGGGGTCTCGAGCACGCTGTTGACGTGATCGAGCAGGTAGTCGATGTCGGAGCGGCTGGCCGCCGGGTGCGCGTTGTCCAGCGCCCACTCGGTGTCGGTGGTGCCGATGATCCAGTGCCGCCCCCACGGGATCACGAACAGCACCGACGTCTCGGCGCGCAGGATCAACCCGGAGTCCGACCGGATGCGGTCCCGCGGAACCACCAGGTGGATGCCCTTGCTGGCCCGCACGTGGAACTGCCCGCGCTCGTCGGCCAGCCCCTGGGTCTCGTCGGTCCACACCCCCGTGGCGTTGACGGTCTGGCGGGCCCGGACCTGTAGCTTGCGGCCGCTCTCCAGGTCGTGCACCACCGCGCCGGTGACCCGCTCGCCCTCGCGCAGCAGCCCGACGACGCGGGCACGCGGGGCGATCGATGCGCCGTAGGCGGCGGCGGTGCGGGCGATGAACATGGTGTGCCGCGCGTCGTCGACCTGCGCGTCGTAGTACTGCAGCGCGCCGACCAGCGCGTCCTTGCGCAGCGACGGTGCGACGGCGCGGGCCCCCCGGCGGGTCAGGTGCCGGTGGTGCGGCAGGCCCCGGCCACGGCCGGACAGCAGTGCCATCGTGTCGTACAGCAAGACGCCGGAGCCGGCGTACAACCGCTCCCAGCCCCGGCCCTTGAGGGGATACAGGAAGGCCACCGGGCGTACCAGGTGCGGGGCCAGCTTCTGGATCAGCAGGCCGCGCTCCCGCAGCGCCTCGGCGACCAGCCCGAAGTCGAGCATCTCGAGGTAGCGCAGTCCGCCGTGCAGCAGCTTGCTGGAGCGGCTGGACGTGCCCGATGCCAGGTCGCGGGCCTCGACCAGCCCGACCCGCAGCCCACGGGTCACCGCATCCAGCGCCGCACCGGTGCCGACGACGCCGCCACCGATCACGAGCACGTCGAGCTCGTCGGCCGCCATGTCGGTCAGGGCCTGCTCGCGCTGCTCGGGTGACAGGGGCACGGACCTCATCGGCGGCTCGCTCTCGTCATCGCTCCGTGCCGGTTCGCTGGGTGTCGGATTTCTGGGTGTCGGATCACTCGGTGTCGGATCACTCGACGTCCACCCAGTCCAGGGTCTTGCTGACGGCCCGCTGCCACCGCTCGTGGCCCTTGCGTCGCTGCTCGTCGCTCCACTGCGGCTCCCAGCGCTTCGACTCGTTCCAGTTCTCCCGCAGCTCGTCGGTGCTCTCCCAGAAGCCGACCGCAAGCCCGGCGGCGTACGCCGCACCGAGCGCCGTCGTCTCGGCGACCACCGGCCGGCTCACCGGCACCCCGAGGACGTCGGCCTGGATCTGCATGCACAGGTCGTTGGCGGTCACGCCGCCGTCGACCTTGAGTACGTCCAGCGCAACCCCGGAGTCGGACCCCATCGCCTCCGCGACGTCACAGCTCTGGTAGCAGATCGCCTCCAGCGTCGCTCGGGCCAGGTGCGCCTTGGTGTTGAACCGCGACAGGCCGACGATGGCCCCCCGCGCGTCGGACCGCCAGTGCGGCGCGAACAGCCCCGAGAAGGCCGGTACGAAGCACATGCCCCCGCTGTCATCTACCTCGCGAGCGAGCTCCTCGACCTGCTCGGCGCTGGTGATGATGCCGAGCTGGTCGCGCAGCCACTGCACCGCCGATCCAGTCACCGCGATGGAGCCCTCCAGGGCGTACACCGTGGGCTGGTCGCCGAACCGATAGCAGACAGTGGTCAGCAGGCCGGCCCCGGACCGGACGATCTCGGTGCCGGTGTTGAGCAGCATGAAGTTGCCGGTGCCGTAGGTGTTCTTGGCCTCGCCGGGGCTGAAGCACACCTGCCCGACGGTGGCTGCCTGCTGGTCCCCCAGGATCCCCGTGATCGACACCTCGCCACCCAGCGGCCCGTCCGCACGGGTGCTGCCGTAGCCGCCCGGCTCGGCGCTGGAGCGGACCTCGGGCAGCATCGACCGGGGGATGTCGAAGATGGCCAGCAGCTCGTCGTCCCAGTCCAGCGTCTCGAGGGCCATCAACATGGTGCGGCTGGCGTTGGTGACGTCGGTGACATGCACCCCGCCGTCGGTGCCGCCGGTCAGGTGCCAGATCAGCCAGCTGTCGGTCGTGCCGAAGATGGCATCACCGTTGTCGGCGGCCGCGCGCACACCGTCGACGTTGTCCAGGATCCACTTGATCTTGCCGCCGGCGAAGTACGTGGCCGGCGGTAGGCCGGCCCTGTGCCGGATGGTGTCGCCGTGGCCGTCGCGCTCCAGCGCGGAGGCGATCTTGTCGGTGCGGGTGTCCTGCCAGACGATCGCGTTGAAGTAGGGCTCGCCGGTGTTCTTGTCCCACACGACGGTGGTCTCGCGCTGGTTGGTGATGCCGAGCGCCACCAGGTCGGCCGGCTCGATGCCCGCGTTGCGCATACCGGTCTCAACCACCTCGCGGGTGTGCTCCCAGATCTCGGCCGGGTCGTGCTCGACCCAGCCCGACTCGGGCATGATCTGCTCGTGCTCGAGCTGGTGGCGGGCCACCTCGTTGCCGCCGTGGTCGAACACCATGAAGCGGGTGCTGGTCGTCCCCTGGTCAATCGCACCGACGTACTCAGCCATGGGCGGACTCCCGTGTCTGCGGCTGCTGCTTCGTCGACCCTAGAGGGCCCAGGCGGCGGGCGCGATCCGCCCGGTCGGCGCGCCGTGTACGGCTGGACCCCGTCCCAACGGCCTGGATGTCACGTACGCCACGACCCGCCACCTCGCCACCGGCCATGAGCGACACTAGGGACTATGGCCGACCACTCGGAGCGGGGTCGCGAGGTCTTCGCGCAGCAAGCCTGGGCGGACACGTATCGGGTGCTGATTCAATCCCCCCGTGCGACGCTGGATGCCGCCGAGCTGGAACGTCTGGCGGTGGCGTCCTATCTGCTCGGCGACGATGGCGGCAGCCTGACGGCGTGGGAGGACGCCCACCGGCGACACCTCGAGGCCGGTGACCGAGCGGGCGCAGCCCACTGCTCGTTCTGGCTGGCCTTCTGCTTGATGATGAGAGGCCAGATGGCGCACGCGGGCGGATGGCTGAGCCGCGCGGGCGGGATCATCAGCACGGACCTGGACTGCGCGGCCGCCGGCTACCTCCTGATCCCGGCAATGCTCGGCGCCCTCGAGGACGGCGATGCTGCCACGGCACGGGACTTGGCCGTCCGGGCGGCGGAGATCGCCGCTCGCTTCGACGATCGGGATCTCGCTGCCTTTGCGACGCTCGGTCTTGGTCAGGCACTGGTGGCGCTCGGCGAGCCAACTGCGGGAACGGCCAGGTTCGACGAGGTGATGCTGTCGGTCTCGGCGGGCGATGTCGGACCCATCACCTCGGGGATCGTGTACTGCGCCGTCATCTTGGAGTGCATGCAGATCTTCGATCTGGCGCGGGCATCGGAGTGGACAGGCGCTCTTGACGCGTGGTGCGCGGTGCAGCCTGGCCTGGTTCCATTTCGAGGCCAGTGCCTGGTGCATCGATCCCAACTCCTGCAGGCAGCGGGCGACTGGCCGGCGGCGATCACGACAGTCGAGTCAGCGTGCCGCCGGCTCGCCGATCCGCCACACCCCGCGCTCGGCCTGGCGCGGTACCAGGAGGCGGAGTTGCACCGACTCGCCGGAGCCTTCGACGATGCTGCGGTGGCGTACGGCCGGGCCAGCCGCGACGGCTACCAGCCGATGCCTGGGCTGGCCAAGCTCGAGCTGGCCCGCGGTCATGGCG
>JBBSNM010000052.1:0-19094 GCA_038232655.1 Propionibacteriales bacterium
CATCCGTACCGAGGAGTCGTCGATCTGCCGGTCCGGCGAGGTGCTGCAGGGGCTGATCAAGCCGCACGAGTGCGAGGCGTTCGGCACGCAGTGCACCCCGCGCAACCCGCTCGGGGCCACGATGGTGTCGTCGGAGGGCGCGTGCGCTGCGTACTACCTCTATCGGCGCCTCGAGCACGCCCCGGCGGCCGAACCCGCCCCCGAGCCTGCGTCGGCCGGTCGGTGAGCCGGTCGTGAGCGGATCAGACCTCGACCGACCTGACTTCGACGGCTGGGTGTGCCCGCTGCCGCTGCGTGACAGCCCCACGATCGTGATGGGCCACGGTGGCGGCGGGGCGATGTCGGCCGAGCTGGTCGAGCACCTGTTCCTGCCCGCGTTCGGCGCCGCTGCCGCGCCCGAGCTGGGGGACTGCGCGGTGCTGGAGGTCGGGGGTGCGCGGCTGGCCTTCTCGACCGACTCGTACGTCGTACGGCCGATGTTCTTTCCCGGCGGATCGATCGGTGACCTGGCGGTCAACGGGACCGTCAACGACCTGGCCATGTCCGGCGCCCGGCCGGTGGCGCTCTCGACGGCGTTCATCCTCGAGGAGGGCACCGCGCTGGCTGACATCGGCCGGGTGGCAGCGGCAATGGGCCACGCCGCCGCGCAGGCCGGTGTGCGGCTGGTCACCGGGGACACCAAGGTCGTCGACGCCGGGCACGGCGACGGTGTGTACGTCAACACCGCCGGCGTCGGAGTGGTGCCCGACGGCGTCACCATCGGGCCGACGCAGGCTCGCCCGGGGGACGTGGTCATCGTCAGCGGCGACATCGGCGTACACGGCATCGCGGTGATGAGCTGCCGCGAGGGGCTGCAGTTCGGCACCGAGGTTGAGAGCGACAGCGCGCCGCTGAACGGCCTGGTCGCGGCGATGCTCGCCACTGGCGGGCAGGTGCACGTGCTGCGGGACCCCACCCGCGGTGGCCTGGCCGCCTCGCTGAACGAGATCGCCGGCTCCTCGCGGGTCGGCGTCGAGCTCGTCGAGCACGACCTGCCGGTGCCGCAGCCGGTCGCCGACGCCTGCGGGCTGCTCGGTCTCGACCCGCTGTTCGTCGCCAACGAGGGAAAGCTGGTGGCCTTCGTCGCACCCGACGACGCCGACGACGTGCTGGCCGCGATGCGCGCCCACGAGCACGGGAAGGGCGCGGTCGCCGTGGGCACCTGCGTGGCCGACCACCCCGGCATGGTGGTCACCAAGACCGGGCTGGGCGGCACCCGGGTCGTCGACCTGCCGCTCGGCGAGCAGCTGCCACGGATCTGCTGAGTGGCCCCGCCAGCCGGCTCGGGCGCCGTGGCCTCGGGCGCGTCGGGCTCGGGCGCCGTGGGCTCGGGCACGTCGGGCTCGGGCGAGGCGATGTTCGCCCGCTTCGCCTTCCCACCCAACGACCTGGGCCACTGCGGCCCACCCGGTTCGGAGCGGCTACTGGAGAGCGGCGCCGCCGCGCGCGCGGACGCGGCCGGTGACCCCGAGGTCCGCGCCCGTGTCCCGCAGTTCGATGGCGCCTGGCCCTACCTGCAGCTGCTGGCTGCGACCGCGAACCTCGACGACGTGCTCGCTGCCGACGTCGTCTCGGCGTACTGGGTCGGTGGTGGACTGCTCGACCGGGTCGACGCGTCGGCGCTGCGGGCGACGGTAGAGCGCGGCTTCCGCGGCCAGCCGGGTGTGGTCGAGCGGCTCGCCGAGCTACCCGACGTGCTGACCGCCGGCGCGGGGGCCTGTCACAGCTTCCACGTGTTCGTCGTCTACCCGTGGGTCGGTCTGCTCGGCAGCGGCAGCGACGTGCCCCGCTCGGTGCTCGACCGCTGCCGGGTACGCTGGGGCACGGTGGAGTCGGTCGGCGACGAGACCGCTGAGGTCAGGTCGCGACCGCTGACCTGGGACGGCTCGACCCTGGGGCTTGGCCCCGAGCGGGCCGAGACCTGCCGCTGGAGCCGCGGCCGGCACGCGTTCGTCCGCGAGCTCCGTCCCGGCGAGCAGGTGGCGATGCACTGGGACTGGATCTGCGACCGGCTGGACGACGGCGGCCACGCCGAGCTGGCCGACCGTACGCAGCGTCAGCTGGCCACCGCCAACGCTTGGCTCGCCCAGCGCCCTCGCCCCACCTGACCCTAGGGGGGTCAGCCCTCGGTAAGGTCGCGAACCTCGCGGTAGCGCTCGTGCACGTGCGGCTCCGGGTCGGCATGTAGCGACTCGCTGAGCGGCACCTCCCACGAGGGTGGCTGCTCCTCACCGCTCAGCGCCCAGGCTGCCTGGCGAGCTGCGCCGTTGGCGACGTACTCGTCCGGCGCCGGCACGACCACGTCGCACCCCAGGACCCGCGGTGCCATGTCCTGCACCGCGCGGGACTTGGCCCCACCACCGATCAGCAGCACGCGCTCCACCGGCAGGCCCTGCTCGCGCAGCGCCTCGATGCCGTCGGCGAGGCCGCACAGCAGCCCCTCGACCGCGGCCCGGGCGATGTTGGCGGGCCGGGCGTTGTGCACCCGCAACCCGTGCACCGCGCCCGAGGCGTCGGGGCGGTCGGGGGTGCGCTCACCCTCGAGGTAGGGCACCATCACGATGCCCTCGGCGCCGGAGGGCGCCGACAGCGCGAGGTCGGACAGCTCGTCGAGCTCGACACCGAGCAGCTGGGCAGTGGTGGTGAGCACCCGGGACGCGTTCAGCGTGCAGACCAGGGGCAGCCGGCGCCCGGAGGCGTCGGCAAAGCCGGCGACGGTGCCGGTCGGATCGGGCGTGACGCTGTCCGACAGCGCGGACACCACGCCCGACGTGCCGATCGAGACGACGACGTCCCCGGAGCAGATGCCGAGCCCGAAGGCGGCGGCGGCGTTGTCGCCCGTCCCGGCGCCGAGCACCGCCCCGTCGGCCAGCACGGTGGCGTGACCGACACCCTCGCCGGGGCCGGCGACCCGCGGCAACGCCGGCCCGGACTCGAGCGCCATCCGCAGCAGCTCGTCGCGATACTTCCCACTGCCCGCGTCGTAGTACCCGGTGCCGCTGGCATCGCCCGCGTCGGTGGTGAGGTCCGCGTTCACTGCCGGCCCGCCGCCGGCCCGCAGCCGGGCGGTCAGCCAGTCGTGCGGCAGCGCGACTGCCTCGGTGCGCGCGGCGTTGTCGGGCTCGTGCTCGGCCAGCCAGCGCAGCTTGGCCACCGTGAAGGATGCCCCCGGCACCACCCCGGTGGTGTCGGCCCACCGCTGCCGGCCGGCTGCCTCGTCACCGTCCCCCAGCTCGACGAGTAGGTCGCGGGCCGCCCCGGCCGACCGGGTGTCGTTCCACAGCAACGCGTCGCGCACCGGCTCGCCGTCCGCGTCGAGGGCCACCAGTCCATGCTGCTGCGCACCCACCGCCACCGCCTCGACGTCGTCGAGCCCGCCGGCGTCGGCGGCCGCGGTCTGCAACGCCTGCCACCAGTGCTCGGCGTCGACCTCGGTGCCGTCGGGGTGGGTTGCGCGTCCCTCCCGCACCAGGCGACCGTCGGCCGCGTCGCGCACGACGACCTTGCAGGACTGGGTGGACGAGTCGATACCGGCGACCAGCATGGCCACCAGTCTCGCACCCGCCGTGGCCCGCTCGTTTGGCCGTCCGGTGGGTGGGGTATCAACAGGTGTGCCCGCCGCCGACATCGCAGACCAGACCGCCGACGCGGTGGTGATCGGCGCCGGCCCGAACGGCCTGGTCGCGGCCAATGCGCTGGTCGACTCCGGCTGGGACGTCGTGGTCTGCGAGGCCAACGCCGAGGTCGGGGGAGCGGTCCGTACCGCCGAGGTGACGGCTCCCGGCTTCGCCAACGACCTGTTCAGCGCCTTTTACCCGCTGGCCGCTGCGTCGCCGGTGATCCGCGGCCTCGACCTGCACCGGCACGGGCTGGAGTGGGTGCGGGCACCGAGCGTGCTGGCGCACCCGCTCGAGGACGGCCGCTGCGCGACGCTGCACGACGCGGTGGACGACACCGCGGCCGACCTGGAGGCGTTCGCACCCGGTGACGGCGATGCCTGGCGGGAGATGTTCGCCCACTGGCAGCGCATCCGCGACCCGCTGCTGGACGCCCTGTTCACCCCGTTCCCGCCGGTTGCTGCGACGACCCGGCTGCTGCGCCGGCTCGGCGCCGCCGGCGCCGTCGACCTTGCCCGGCTGGGTGCGATGCCGGTGCGCCGGCTGGCGGTCGAGCGGTTCACCGGCGAGGGTGCCGGCCTGCTGCTCACCGGGAACGCCCTGCACAGCGACATCCCGCCGGACGCCGCCGGCAGCGCGATCTTCGGCTGGCTGCTGGCGATGCTCGGCCAGGACGTGGGGTTCCCCGTGCCGCGCGGCGGCGCCCAGCAGCTGGCCCGGTCGCTCGAAGCTCGGATGACCGCCGGCGGCGGACAGGTCCGCACGTCCGCCCGGGTGGCCGCGATCGAGCTGGCCGGCGACCGCGCGGTCGGCGTACGTCTCGAGGACGGGACGCTCATCGGTGCCCGCCGTGGGGTGCTCGCCGACGTCGCCGCCACGACCCTCTACCGCGACCTGGTCGGGCTCGAGCACCTGCCACGGCGGATGGCCGCCGACCTGGACCGCTTCCAGTGGGACCACGCCACGATCAAGGTCAACTGGGCGCTGCAGCAACCGCTGCCCTGGCAGGCCGCGGGCGCCCACGGCGCCGGCACCGTGCACCTCGGCGTGGACCTGGACGGCTTCGTGGACTTCGCCGCCGACCTGTCGGTGGGCCGGGTGCCGCAGCACCCGTTCGTGCTGCTCGGGCAGATGACCACCGCCGACCCGACCCGCTCGCCGGCCGGCACCGAGTCGGCCTGGGCCTACACCCACGTCCCCCGCGAACTCGACTGGAGGGGAGCGCTGCTGGACGAGCAGGTGCAACGCGTCGAGGACGCCGTCGAGCGACTCGCCCCCGGCTTCGGTGCCACCGTGCTGGCGCGGGACGTGCAGTCGCCGGCCGACCTCGCGCGCGCCGACGCCAACCTCGTGGGCGGCGCGGTCAACGGCGGCACATCGATGGTCCACCAACAGCTGTTCATGCGGCCCACGCCCGGCACCGGCCGTCCGGAGACGCCGGTGGACGGGCTGTTCCTGGCCAGCGCCGCAGCGCATCCCGGCGGTGGAGTGCACGGGGCGTGCGGCTGGAACGCAGCGCGGGCGGCGATCGGGGCCAGCGGCCGCACGGCGCCGGTGCGCCGCAAGCTGTGGCAGACCACCTGGGGGCGGTTGCTCGGCTCCGGCCGCGCCGCGGGCTGAGCAGCCGGGTGGGCTGCCGGGGCAGTGCCGGCGAGCACCGCCCACACCGCGCCCGCTGGCGCGTCGACGGTGCGCACGAACTCCTCGGCCACGGTGCGGCCCCCATCCGGTGATCGTTCGAGTGGCGGTGCGCACTGGCGTACGTACCGTGTGACTGACGCACCGGTACCCCGACGGGCCGGCCCCCACACCCACCCAAGCAGAGGAGCCCCGTGAAGGCACTGACGTGGCATGGCAAGCGCGACGTCCGCGTCGAGGACGTCCCCGACCCGGCGATCGAGCAGCCCACGGATGCAGTCATCAAGGTGACGTCGACGGCCATCTGCGGCTCTGACCTGCACCTGTACGAGGTGCTCGGGCCGTTCCTTACCCCCGGCGACGTGCTGGGTCACGAGACCATGGGGGTGGTCGAGGAGGTCGGCAGCGAGGTCAGCCACATCGCGCCCGGCGACCGGGTCGTGGTCCCGTTCAACATCTCCTGTGGCTCGTGCTGGATGTGCTCGCGCGGCCTGTACGCCCAGTGCGAAACGACCCAGAACCGCGACCAGGGCAAGGGGGCATCACTGTTCGGCTATACCTCTCTGTACGGGCGGGTGCCCGGCGGCCAGGCTGAGTACCTGCGCGTGCCGCAGGCGCACTTCGGGCCGGTCAAGGTTCCCAACGGGGTCGCCGACGAGCGCTACCTCTACCTGTCGGACATCTTGCCGACCGCCTGGCAGGCGGTGGCCTACGCCGACGTGCCCGACGGCGGGACACTGGCGGTGCTCGGCCTCGGCCCCGTCGGCCAGTTGGCCTGCCGGATCGCGCTGCACACCGGCGTCGAACGGGTCATCGGGGTCGACCCCGTCCCCGAGCGCCGGGCGCTGGCCGCAGCCAGCGGCGTCGAGGCGGTCGACCTGGGCAAGCAGCTGGCCGACACGTTGGTCGAGATGACGGGCGGGCGTGGTCCGGACGCGGTGGTCGAGGCGGTGGGCATGGAGGCGCACGGCTCGCCGTTCGGCAAGGCAGCGCACGCGGCGGTAGGTCTGCTGCCCGACTCGATCGCCAAACCGTTCACCGACAAGCTGGCGATCGACCGGATGCATGCCCTGCACACCGCGATCAAGGCCTGCCGTCGGGGCGGCACCGTGTCCATCAGCGGCGTGTACGGCGGCGAGATCGACCCGATGCCGATGATGGAGATGTTCGACCGCGGCCTGCAGCTGCGGATGGGGCAGTGCCACGTGCGCCGCTGGACCGACGACATCGTCTCGGTCGTTGAGGGCGACGACGACGTGCTGGGGCTGGAGTCGCTGGCCACCCACCGGCTGCCGCTGGCCGAGGCGCCGGCGGCGTACTCGATGTTCCAGGACAAGCGCGACGGGTGCATCAAGGTCGTGCTGCGGCCGTGAGCCGCGTCGTCGTCGTGGTCGGCGCGTCCAGCGGCATCGGCCGGGCCGCCGCCCGCCAGCTGGCAGCTGATGGCGACGACTTGGTCCTGGTGGCCCGCGCCGAGGGGCCGCTGACCGAGACCGCCGCCGAGTGCGAGCGGACCGGTGCCGCGTCGACGACGGTTTGCCCGGTCGACGTCACCGACGCCGCTGCCGTGGACGCCGCGATCGCCGCGGTGCGGGACCGGTACGGGGACATCGACGCCGTGGTGCACAGCGCCGGGGTGGTCGCCTACGGCCGCTTCGACCAGGTGCCTGCCGACGTCTGGGACGGTGTGCTGCGCACCAACCTGCTCGGGGCGGCCAACGTTGCGCGCGCCGTGCTGCCGGACATGCGGGCACGCAACCACGGGACCGTAGTGCTGGTGGGCTCGCTGCTCGGCGAGATCGCGGTGCCGGACATGTCCGCCTACGTCGTCAGCAAGTGGGCCGTGCGGGCGCTGGGCCGTGAGCTGCAGCTGGACAACCGCGACCGTCCCGGTGTGCACATCAGCGTGGTTTCTCCCGGCGGTGTGGACACGCCGATCTACACCCAGGCCGCCAACTACCTGCGCCGCGACGTGCGCCCACCCCCACCGGTCTACACCGCCGAGACGGTGGCCGCCGCGGTCGTCGACGCCGTGGCCAGTCCGCGCAAGCGGGTCGCGGTCGGTGCCGCCAACGCCGTGATCAAGCTCGGCTTCACCGTGACCCCCGGGCTGTACGACGTGCTGGTCGGTCCGCTGTTCGCGACCCTTGCCAACGGGCGGTCGACCCTTGCCCCTACGACGGGCAACGTGTTGGAGCCTCGGCCCTCAGGGGAGTCCGTGGCAGGCGGTCACGGGTACGCCCTGTGGGCGGTGGTCAAGGATGTCGCTGCCGCGCTCGTTGGCGCCCGGCCAGGCAACACCACGCCCGACTAACCTCCTCCCATGACGTCGGATCCCTCGCCCTACGGGGCTGTTGCTGTCGAGGCATTGTCTCGGCGGCATGCCGCGGTCAATGCCGGCGACGTCGAGGCTGCGGTGGCGTGCTGTGCCGACGATGTGGCGATCGCCGGTCCACGCGGGGTAGGTCACGGCCGGGACCTGGTCCGCGCGTGGCTGGTGCGTTCCGGCATCCGGCTCGATCCGCAGCACGAGCTCATCGAGCGCGACGGCAGGTTCGTGGTGCACGAGGTGGCCCGGTGGACGACTGCTACAGCGCCTGATGGCGCACCGCTCGAGCCCACCTCCACCTGGTGCGTGTGCACCGTCGACGGCGGGCGCCTGACGTCCGTCGCGCGGTACGCTACCGAGGCCGAGGTGCCTGCGTGAGTGCGGACCCCGGAGCCCCGCGGGCACAGGGCCTGGTCAATGCCGGCCTGGTGGACCTGGACCTGGACGCGACCGTGCATGACAAGCACACCGCGCTCCGCCGGCTGGTGCGACTGGCCGGTAGCGGCGGCCGGGTGAGCGACGAGCACCAGCTGCTCGCCGACGTGCGCGCCAGGGAGCGGCAGCTGCCCACCGGTCTCGAGGGGGGTATCGGACTGCCGCACGCACGCTCCAGCGGCGTGCTGGCTCCCACGTTGGTCTTCGGTCGCTCCGCTCGCGGGGTCGACTTCGGTGCGGCCGACGGCCCGGCTCGGCTGGTCTTCTTGCTGGTGGCACCCGACGACGGTGGCGGTCAGCACCTCACCGTGCTGGCAGCGCTGGCCCGGCGGCTGGTGCGCGAGTCGTTCCGGGACGACCTGCTCGACGCGCCGACGCCCGATGCCGCGGCCGAGCTGTTGCGCGGTGCGGTCGAAGCCCAATGAGCCGCGGCACGACGCTGCGCGGCACCGCCGCAAGCCCCGGGGTCGCGGTGGGGCCGGTGCGGCACTGGGACGCCACCCCGGCCATCGACGTCGAGCCCGCCACCGATCTGGCTGACGCCTCCTCGCGGGTGGTCGCTGACCTGCGCCGACGGGCCGAGGCGGCCACCACCGGCGAAGGCCGGGCCCGTGCTGCAGACGCTGGCCATGCTGGCCGCCGACCCGGAGCTGCTCGGCGCCGCCGGTGCCCGCATCGAGTCGGGGGAGCCGCCGGCGCGGGCCGTGAGGGTGGCGGCGCGCGGCTAAGCCGACCGGCTGCTGGCGCTCGGCAACTACCTCCGCGAGCGGGCACACGACGTGGTCGACGTCGGGGCGCGACTGGCGGCCAGCCTGGAGGGCAGGGCGACCACCGAGCTGCCCGACCCGGGGCACCCCTACATCCTGGTGGCCGCGGACCTTGCGCCGACCGAGACCGCCCTGCTCGACCCGGCCGTGGTGCTCGCCATCGTCACCGAGCTGGGCGGGGTGACCAGCCACACCGCGATCCTGGCCCGCTCACTCGGCATCCCCGCGCTGGTGGCGTGCACCGGCGCCACCGAGCTCGCGGACGGTCGGGAGATCGTGGTCGACGGCAGCTCCGGCGAGCTGCACCTCGAGGTGGACGAACACCGAGTCGAGTTGCTGCGCGCCCGTGAGCGGCGGCTGGCTGAGCGGCTGTCCCGGCTGGTCGGACCCGGCGCGACCTCCGGATGGCACCGCTGTCACGCTGCTCGCCAACGTCGGCACCCTGGACGACGCGCTGAGCGCGGCCGCTGCCGACGTCGAGGGGGTGGGCCTGTTCCGCACCGAGTTCTTGTTCCTCGGCCGCGTGGACGAGCCGGACCTGGAGGAGCAGGCAGCCGCATACGGAGCGGTTCTCGAGGCGTTCGGCGACCGGCGGGTGATCTTTCGCACGCTGGACGCCGGGTCTGACAAGTCGGTGCCGTTCCTGCACCTACCCGTCGAGGACAACCCGGCGCTCGGGATCCGCGGGCTGCGCGCGTGGACGCTCGGCCCCGAGGTGCTCGAGCGGCAGCTCGCCGCGCTGGCAACCGCCGCGGCACGGACCGGTCGGCGGCCGTGGGTGATGGCTCCGATGGTGAGCACGGTGGAGGAGGCGGAGACCTTCGCCGGACTGGCCCGTGCCGCGGGGCTGCCGACGGTGGGCGTGATGATCGAGGTGCCGGCGGCGGCGCTGCGCTCCGAGCACCTGCTGGCCAGCGTGGACTTCGTCTCTATCGGCACCAACGACCTGGCCCAGTACGCGCTTGCCGCCGACCGCCAGCTCGGCCGGCTCGGGTCCCTGCTGGACCCGTGGCAGCCCGCGGTGCTCGACCTGGTGGCCGGCACTCGCGCCGGCGCGGAGCGGCACCGCCGCCAGGTCAGGGTGTGCGGCGAGGCGGCGGCCGACCCGCGGCTGTCCGCGGTGCTGGTCGGCATCGGAGTGCGTTCGCTGTCGATGGCGCCGGTCGCGGTGCCCGGCGTGCGCGCCCTGCTGGCCGACCTCGACCTCGACACCTGCAGGCGCGCCGCGGGCCTTGCCCGGCAGGCACGCTCCGCGCCCGCGGCGCGATCCGTGGTGGCCGACCTGCTGTCGAGGTGAGCCGGCGATGCCCGAGGGTGACAGCGTCTGGCGCGCCGGGCGGCAGCTGAACCGGGGTCTGGCCGACCAAGTCGTCGTCCGCAGTGACTTCCGGGTGCCTCGGCACGCCACCGCCGACGTGAGCGGCCGGCGGATCATCGGCACCCAGACGCACGGCAAGCACCTGCTCACCCGGTTCGACGGCGATCTCACCCTGCACACCCACCTGCGCATGGACGGGGACTGGGCCGTCCTGCGACCCGGCCGACGAGTCCCGGCCCGGCTGGCTGGCGACGTCCGGGTGCTGATCGAGACCGACACCGGCCGGCAGGCGCTGGCGCTGCGGACGCCGGTGGTCGGGTTGATGCGGACGGGTGCGGAGAAGCGGGTCACCGGCGCGCTCGGCCCCGACCCGCTGCGGCACGACTGGGATGCGGCGGAGGCGGTGCGGCGGCTCGGTGCGCAGCCGACGCGGCCCCTGGTCGCAGCGCTGCTCGACCAGCGGCTGCTCGCCGGGCTCGGCAACCTGTGGGTCAACGAGCTGCTGTTCGTGCGTGGACACAGCCCCTGGACAGCTGCCGGTGAGGTCGACCTCACCCGGCTGGTGTCGATGGCCGCGCGGATGCTGCGACACAGCATCACCGTGCAGGGCAACGGCCAGGTCACCACCGGTGACACCCGTCCCGGACACGAGCACTGGGTCTACGGGCGTTCGGGACAGCCGTGCCGCCGCTGCCGGACCCCGGTTCGGCACGTCGGCGAGGTGGCGGGGGATGCCGAACGGCGGGCCACCTGGTGGTGCCCGTACTGTCAACCGGGGCCGGGTCCGGACAGCCATCGCCGACCGATTCGGGAGAGATCGTCATGAGCCAGCAGCAGCGCCCGCACGTCGTCGTCCTCGGCGGCGGCTTCGCCGGGCTCGCCGCCGTCCGGGCCCTTCGCAAGACCCCCGTCGACGTCACGCTCGTGGACCGCAACGCCTACAACACCTTCCAGCCGTTGCTCTACCAGGTGGCCACTGCGGGCCTGAACCCGGGCGACATCACCTACTTCCTGCGCGCGGTGCACGCCGGGCAGTCCAACATGCGCTTCAGCAAGGGCGCGGTGCGCAGCCTCGACCCAACGAGCAAGGTCGTGCGCCTGGACAGCGGTTACGAGCTGACCTACGACTACCTGGTCGTCGCAACCGGGGTGACCACGAACTACTTCGACATCCCCGGCGCCGAGGAGCACGCACTGGCGCTCTACACCCGCGACCAGGCGCTCGCCGTGCGCGACCGGATGTTCTCCGGGCTGGAGCGGGCGGTGCGCCGCGGCCAACCCCACGATCTACGCACGGTCGTCGTCGGAGGGGGCGCGACAGGTGTCGAGATGGCCGGCACGCTCGCCGAGCTGCGCAACAGCGGCCTGGGCGCGCTCTACCCCGAGCTGGACATAGACCGCACTCACATCACGCTGGTCGAGATGGCCCCGCAGCTGCTCTCGCCGTTCAGTGAACGGTCCCAGACCTACACCGCCGAGGCGCTGGCGAAGCGGGGGGTGCAGCTGCGCCTGAACACCACCGTCAAGGAGGTACGCGCCGACGGCGTCATCGTCAACGACGGCGAGCTGATCGCGGCGGGCATGGTGGTCTGGGCGAGCGGGATCAAGGCGCCCGACGACGTCGCCAGGTGGGGGCTGCCGCAGGGCGCGGGTGGCCGCATCCAGGTGGGGCCGGACCTGTGCGTACGCGGATTCGCCGACGTCTTCGCCGCCGGCGACATCGCGTTGAGCCCCGAGGGGCTGCCGCAGCTGGCCCAGCCCGCGCTGCAGGGTGGGGGGCACGTCGGCCGGCAGATTGCCCGGCTCGTCGCGGGGGAGCAGACCGAGCCCTTCGCCTACGCCGACAAGGGCATCATGGCCACCATCGGGCGCAGCTCCGCGGTCGCCGAGATCACCCACCTGCCCACCGTCACCGGGTTTCCGGCCTGGGCGATCTGGCTCGGCATCCACATCATCTCGCTGCTCGGCAACCGCAACCGGGTCGCCACGGTTGTCAACCTGACGTCCCGCTACCTGTCGTGGCCGCGGTCGTTCAACGCGATCGTCGGTGACGTCCGCACCCCGCGCGAGCGGGAGGAGTCCGCTCAGGCGGTGGACGGCCCTACCCACTGAGCGGTGGCCGGCGCCTCCTCCGCTTGGGTTCAGCGGGCACGATGCCGACCCGCCGGGGCCCGGCGACGATCGTCGGTCGGCGCGACAACCGGCCCGGCCCGCTCGGGCCACTCGCGGGTCGGCGCCCGCCACCACACGTACGCCGCGCCGACCAGCAACACGCCTGCGGCCACCGCCATGGCGTTGCCGGTGGCATCGACGAAGGACTGCTGTGCGGCTTCGAGCAGCGGCTGGCCGCGGCCCACGTCGCCCGCGCCGAACGCCTCGACGGTCCACTGGTCACCTGTGACGGCAAGCTAATGGGCGAGCCGGTCCAGTTTCGTCACGACCAGTGTGTCGCCCTCGGGGCAGGCCGCCAACGCTTCGCGGAGTCCAAGACGTTCCCGGTTGTTGCCGGTCAGACCGTGGTCGACGTAGATCCGTGCGGTATCGACTCCCAGGCCGAGCAGGCCCTCGCGTTGAACGGTGAGGTCTTGTTGATCGGTGGAGCAGCCTGCATCGCCGATGAGTAGCGCCGTCATGGCGTGCCTCCTCACATGGGCCCGGCCCACCGCGGTCGCGGCGTTCACCGGCACCGCGCCGAAGCTCGCCGTCATCAGTGGACTCCTGCACCCGGACCGGGAGGATCCCGCCCGCTTGCCCAACTGTCCGAATGATGGTCATACTTGTGACCATGTCGGAGACCAGGTCGCTCGCAGAAGCAAAGGCACATCTTTCCGAGCTGGTGGCTCGGGCCGGGACCGAGCATGAGCGGATCACGGTGACGGTCCATGGACGCCCCACCGCCATTCTCTTGGCCGTGGAGGACCTCGAAGCGCTAGAGGAGACGATCGCCGTCCTTTCCGACCCGGCGCTCTTGCGCTCGCTCGCTGAAGCCGACGCCGAGCTGGCTCGCGGCGAGGGCGAGGACCAGGGGAGCCTCGCAGCGGCCATGCAGGCTCGGCGAGCCACTGCGTGAGCCATCAGCATTATGAGCTGGTGATCGCTCCCACCGCCCGCAGGAAACTCACCGAACAACTGCCCGAACCGGTGGCCTTCGCGGCCCATGAATTCATCATCGGTCCACTACTCGAGAACCCGTATTGGGTCGGCAAACGGCTGCGCCCACCCCTGGACGACCGGCACAGCGCACGCCGAGGCACCTACCGCGTGCTCTACCGCATCGACGACACCCGTCGACTCGTCACCGTGGTCGGCGTCGTCGCACGTGCCGACGCCTACCGGCCCCACTGACACCCTTCTCGCAAGCGGGTCGACCATCGGCGTGCTGGAGCCGGTGCCATCTCAGGGGATCGGCAGTGCGAGGCGGACCCCGCAGCGGAGGCCTGGCACGCGGGCGAGGTGAGCGTCAGCGGCCACCAGTGGGCAGCCGAAGGTCTCGGCAACGGCGAGGTAGGCGGCGTCGTAGCCAGAGACGTTGCTGCGCAACTCCCACATGCGCATCAGGAGAGGTGCCGCAGCCACCAGGTCGATGGTGGCGTCCGACATCGCCGAGAGTGCGTCCTGTGCGCGCTTCTGGCTGATTTTCTGGCCGAGCCATCGGCCGCGGACGGCGGAGAACACTTCCACGACCAGGTGTTCGGGGGCAGCCCAGTGTGCATCGCGGGCGAGTTCGGCACGCGCGCGAGCGCCGACCGGTCCGTCGTCGGTGAGGGCGTTGGTCAGCACGGAGGCATCGACAACGATCACCGGGCATCGCGCTTGGCACCGCTCAGAACGGCGTCGCGCTCGGCCCGGGACCGATCGAGGGCTTCGGTCGCCTGCGCGGCCGACAGCTGCGAGCCATCGCGTCGGGCGCCGAAGCGTTCCAGGAGCGCCAGGTTGGTCGATCGACGCGCCTCGTCGGTGATCAGCGTCAAGAGAAAGGCCTGCAGCGACTGACCGCGAGCCGCTGCGCGCTCGGCCAGTGTCTGTCGGATGTCATCGGGAACGTCGCGGATCTGCAGTGCCACCATGCATGCAGTTTACATGCGCTCGATTAGTCAGAGCAAGGCGCTGGCTCCGCCCTGCGGGGAGGCGCCCACTGGTGATGGCGCGCTTCGGTGCGCTGCCGGTGGCCATCGCGCCCGCGGTGGGCCGGCCTTCGTGAGGAGGTGCGCCATGGTGGCGCTTCTCATCGGATATGCACGATGTTCCACCGATCAGCAAGACCTCACCGTCCAACGCGACGGGTTGCTCGCCCTGGGAGTCGACACCGCCCGGGTCTACATCGACACCTTGAGCAGCCAAGAGCGCGAGTTGCCGCCGCCCCTTACTGCAGTTTCGTCGATTTTCCATTACGCCAAGGCGTCGTCCGCCCGCCGTCGGTAGGCAAGATCGACGACACCCAGCACCAGGGCGGCCAGCACGAAGGCCAAGGTGGTCCGCAGCCCGGTGGTGAGCGCCGCGCCGGGGTCGCCGCCGCTGGCCGCCAGCGCGGCGAAGTACTGCGCCAGCACCAGCGCGACGCCGACCGCCGAGCCCACCCGTTGTGCCGTCTGCAGCAGCCCGCCTGCGGCCCCCGCGTTGCGCACGTCGACCTCGGCGAGCGTGAGGGTCACGTTCGGCGAGATCGTCAGCCCGGTGCCGAGACCGGTCAGCAGCAGCGTTGGTGTCAGCCAGGCCGCCCCCGCGTCCGGGGCCAGGGCGACCGTCAGGTCGAGCCCCAGCAGCCCGAGCGCGCTCAGCATCAGCCCGGCGACGACGACGAGGCGTCCGTACCGGGGCACCAAGCGCCCGCCGAGCGGGGCGCCGACGACCGAGCCAAGCGCGAACGGGGTCTGGGTGAGACCCGCGGCCAGCGCCGAGTAACCCAGGCCGTTCTGCAGGTACAGCGTCAGCACGAGGAACACCGAGGTGAACCCGGCAAAGAACAGCGCGCCCTGGCCGACACCGAGCATGTACGGCCGCAGGCGGACAAGCGCAGGCTGCACCACGGGTGCGTTCCCGAGCCGGTCCCAGCGCCGTTCCCACCAGGCGAACACGCCCAACAGCCCGGCCGCCACCCCGACTAGCCACCACGGCCGGGCAACCAGCCCGGCCCCCTCCCCGGACCCGCCCTGCACCAGCGGCCACAGCGTGGCCAGGACGGCGCTCCCGAGCAGGAGCACGCCGAGCGGGTCCAGCGACTGCCGCGGACCGCGCTCGGCCACCGGCAGCAGTCGGCGCACGAGGGCGAGCGCGACGATCCCGACGGGAACGTTGACGAGAAAGACCCAGCGCCAGCCGTTGTCGGCGCCACCAAAGCTCACCAGCGCGCCACCAAGCAGCGGACCGACCGCCGTGGAGACGCTGACCGTCAGACCGAACAGCCCGAACGCGCGGGCCCGGTCGTTGCCCCGGAACAACGTCTGGATGAAGCCCGAGACCTGCGGTGACAGCATGCCCGCACCGAGGCCCTGGACGACGCGGAACGTCGCCAGCCACCCCGCGCTCGGTGCCGCTCCGCAGGCCGCGCTCGCGGCGGTGAACACGGCCAGGCCGAGAGCGAAGACGGTCCGGCGGCTGCGGGTGTCGCCGAGCCGGCCGGCGGGCACGAGCGCCATGCCGAAGGCCAGGGTGTAGCCGGCGACGATCCACTGCACGGCGGTGTCGCCGGCATCAAGGGTGGTGCGGATGGACGGCAGCGCGACGTTCACGATGCTGACATCCAGCAGCGTCATGAAGCCGGCCACCAGGCACAGCGACAGCGCCCGCCAGCGGGCGCTGTGCGCGGCTGAGGCAGCGGCCGGGTCCGGCTCGACGGTCTCGCCCGTCGGCTGGCTGGGCGAGGCGGTCGGCGGCACCTGGCCACGCTAGGCAGGTTGGCCGCTGACGGCATCCCCAATGCTCGACCAAACAGACATCCCGGTGGGCAAGCCCGGGCGGGCAGATCCGGCACTAGGGTCGGCCCATGACCGATGCGCACGAGCACGCGGGGCAGCCCGCCCGCCCCGATGACCTGGTCGACGTCAGCGCCTTGTTGGATGCCTACGCCAACACCGTCCCGGACGTCGATGACGCCGGCCAGCGGGTGGTTTTCGGCACGTCGGGACACCGCGGGTCGAGCCTCGACGGTGCGTTCAACGACGCGCACATCGTCGCCATCACGCAGGCGATCGTCGAGCACCGCGCTAGCGAGGGCATCACCGGTCCGCTGGCGCTGGGCCGCGACACCCACGCGCTGTCGCTGCCGGCCTGGCAGACCGCTCTCGAGGTGCTGGTCGCCGCGGGGGTCACGGTGCTGGTCGACGACCGCGACGGCTACACGCCGACGCCGGCGGTCTCGCACGCGATCTTGCGCCTCAACCGCGACGGCAGCCATGGCCAGGTCGACGGCATCGTGGTGACGCCGTCGCACAACCCACCGCGCGACGGCGGCTTCAAGTACAACCCGCCGCACGGCGGTCCGGCCGACAGCGGCGCCACGTCGCGAATCGCCGACCGGGCAAACGAGCTGCTGGGCTCGGGCTGGTCCGAGGTGCGTCGAGCCAGCGCCGACGAGGCTCGCGCGGCCGGCCAGGGATACGACTTCCTCGGGCACTACGTCGACGACCTACCGTCGGTGCTCGACCTCGACGCCATCCGCGACAGCGGCATCCGCATCGGCGCCGACCCGATGGGTGGCGCTGGCGTGGCGTATTGGGGTGCGGTCGCCGAACGGCACCGGCTCGACCTCACCGTCGTCAACCCCGACGTCGACCCACAGTTCGCCTTCATGACGCTCGACCGCGACGGCAAGATCCGGATGGACTGCTCGTCGCCGTGGGCGATGGCCTCGCTGGTCAGCCGGCGCGATGACTTCGACATCTCGACCGGCAACGACGCGGATGCCGACCGGCACGGCATCGTGACCCCCGATGCGGGTCTGATGAACCCCAACCACTTCCTCGCGGTCGCCATCGACTACCTGCTGGCCGCACGGTCCTGGTCCGCCGACGCAGCGATCGGCAAGACCCTGGTCTCGTCGATGATGATCGACAAGGTGGTGGCCGCGCGCGGCCGGCGCCTGCTGGAGGTGCCGGTCGGCTTCAAGTGGTTCGTCGACGGCCTGCTCGACGGCTCGGTGGCCTTCGGCGGCGAGGAGAGCGCCGGCGCGAGCTTCCTGCGGCACGACGGGGGCGCCTGGTCGACCGACAAGGACGGGCTGCTGCTCGCGCTGTTGGCCGCCGAGATCCGCGCCGTGACCGGTCGCAGCCCCAGCGAGCTGTACGCCGACCTGACCCGGCGCTTCGGCGACCCCGCGTACGCCCGCCTCGACGCGCCGGCGAGCAGGGACGAGAAGGCCCGGTTGGCATCGCTGTCGCCGGCCGACGTGACCGCCACCGAGGTGGCCGGCGAGCCGATCGAGGCAGCGCTGACCGAGGCGCCCGGCAACGGCGCGCCGATCGGCGGGCTCAAGGTGACCACGGCCAGCGCCTGGTTTGCTGCCCGCCCGTCCGGGACCGAGGACGTCTACAAGATCTACGCCGAGTCACTGCGCGGTGACGAGCACCTCGAGCGGGTGCAGACCGAGGCTCGCGAGGTCGTCTCCGCAGCGCTCGGACGGTGACGCGAGACCTCGCAGACCCGGACAAGGTGCACCGAACGTGAGTACTACACGGTTGTAATTGGCAAGCGAACACGCCGTGGGGCTAGCGGGATTGATGTTGTTCATGTTCTCTATGTGATTGTTGGGGCTGCTGAGCCCCGGTCGCGCGGCGGTTGCCGTGCGCCGACATGGACGCCGAGGCGGTGTGCTGCATGCATGCAGAACCGAACCCGCGCACGGCGGCGATGCGCGGGCGCGACGCCCGCCGGGCTGCCCGCACCGTGCTGGCGTGCGCACTGGCTGCCGTGGTGATCGGAGCCGGACCGGTTGCGCTGCCTGCTTCGGCTGTCGACGACGAGCCAGCATTCCCCTCGCGCGCCCAGGTGCGTGCCGCCCGGAACCAGATGCAGTCGACCGCCGCGGCGGTCGGGCAGATCCAGGCCCGGCTCGCGCTGGCTGAGCAGGAGCTGACGGCCGTGCGGATCGTCGCCGCCCAGCGGGCCGAGGCCTACAACGGCGCCCGTTACCGGCTGCAGCGGGCACGAGCGGTCGCCGCGGAGGCGCAGCGGCGTGCCGCCCGAGCCGCGCGCGCGATGGAGGCCAAGCGCGAGCGGCTGGAGTCCTTCGCCGTCGACGGCGCTGCTGACTCCTCCGACCTGGCCCAGCTGGACACGGTGCTCTCGGCCGACGGCCCCGAGCAGTTGCTGGCGCAGTACGGCTCCTGGTCGAGCACCGCCGGAGCGCTGCAGGCAGACCTGGACACCTTCGACGCTGCTCGCACGGTGGCCAGCGTGCTGCAAGACGAGGCCGACTCCGCGGTGCGCCGACAGCGCGCGGCCGCCGCAGCGGCCCGCCAGGCGCGGCGTGTCGCTGCCAGCGCGGTGCAGCAGGCGCAGGTGCAGGAGCGCGGGCTCACGGCGGACACCGACGAGCTGGTGGGCGAGCTGGCCCGCGTGCAGGGGGTGTCCACGTCCCTGGCGCAACGGCGGCAAGACGCGCTCGCGCGACGGGCGGCCGAGCGGGCAGCGGCCGAGCAGGCGGCCCGAGAGGCTGCGGCGCAACAGGCTGCGGCGGAGCAGACTGCAGCGGAGGAGGCCGCAGCGCCGGCGGCGCGCGAGCCGCGAGAGTCACCGCGTTCCAACCCCGCGCCTGACCCGACCCCGGCAGCCCAGCCAGAGCCCGAGCCGGAACCCGAATCGGCGCCGGAACCGGCGCCCGACCCCGGCCCCCCCCCCCCGCCCCCCCCCCCCCCCCCCCCCCCCCCCCCCCCCCCCCCCCCCCCCCCCGCCCCCCACCCCCCCCCCCCGCCCCCCCCCCCCCCCGACCCCGACCCCGACCCCGACCCCGACCC
>JBBSNM010000053.1:0-18923 GCA_038232655.1 Propionibacteriales bacterium
CACTAGGCGGATCCGGTCGTGTCACCAGCCGGCAAGCCCCTGACCAGCAACGTTACCCACGCCCATGCCCCACAACACCGATTAGCTGCGGAACCCGGGTCGTGGTGTGCGCGGCCATTGCGGCCGTGGCGTGTTGGTGGACATTCACCCGCTGCACCGGCCGCACCCGAACTGCCTGGGGGCTGCTCGCGACGACCGCGTCGTGCTGGACGGTCGGCAACATCTGGTGGTTCTACTACCAGCTGCTGGCCCCCACCCAGCCGTACCCGTCGATGGCCGACGTCTTCTACCTCGCGGCCGTGGTGGCGGCCTTCGCCGGGCTGATCTCCCTCCCGGTGGCCCCGACCCGCGGCATCGAGCGTGCCCGCATGATCGTCGACGGCGTGCTCGCCGGGACGCTGGTGCTCTTTCTGGCCGCCAACTTCGGGATCGCCGACGTGTTTCTGGCGGCACCGGAGGAGGCGCTGGCAGCGCTCGTCTTTGTGAGCTATCCCGTCGCCGACATCGGCCTGGTCACGGTCGTCATGGTTCTCCTGCTGCGTTCCCGGGGCCGGGTGTCCCCGTGGCTGCTCGTCCTGGGTGCGGCCTTTGTCTCCTACAGCGTGGCCGACAGCGCCTACGGCCTTGCATCGGCCAGGGGTGAATTCCAGATCGGCACGCCCCTGGATCTGGGGTGGACGGGGGGCTACCTCCTCCTCGCGGTGGCCGCCGTGTCGGCCGACTCGGCACGAGACCAGCGGCCGGCCGCCGAGGTGCCTCGGGGCCGCCGGGCCTTCTCCGCGATCGGCGACGTGCTGATATTTGCGATCGTCACGGTGACGATCGTTGCTGGCGACATCCCGGGAGTGCCCACAGCGGTCAACGAGCTGGCTGACGGCGCGCTGATCCTGCTCATCGGCGTCCGCCAGGTCGTGCTGGCAATAGAGAACCACACCCTGCGCCGAGACCTGGAAGCGCGGGTCGTCGATCGCACCGAGGCGCTCGAGGAGTTGGCCGGACGCAACCAGCACATCCTCGATGCCGTAGCAGACGGCCTGTACGGCGTGGACCGTGATGGACGGCTGACCTTCGCCAACCCGGCGGCGAGCCGCATGCTGGCACGCGACCACGACGACTTGGTCGGACGGCACGCCCACGACTTATTTCACGGACGGGGGTGGGACGGCACCCCGCACCCGTGGTCGGAGTGCCCGCTGTACGCAGCAGTGGTGGACGGCGTGGTGACCAGGGTCGCGGACGATGAGTACATCCGCGCGGACGGGACGTTGTTCCCGGTGGAGTTCACCGCCAGCCCGCTCGGGTCCCCCCACAGCGACGTGGCAGCGGTGGTCGCCTTTCGCGACGTGAGCGAGCGGCGGGAGATCGACCGGGCCAAGGACGAGTTCCTGTCCACGGTCAGCCATGAGCTGCGGACACCGTTGACCTCCATCCGGGGGTCGTTGGGTCTCATCGCCGGCGGGGCGATGGGTGACATTCCGAGCGCGGCGGACCGGATGATCCAGATAGCCATGGACAGCAGCGACCGGCTCGGCAGGCTGATCAACGACATCCTCGACCTCGAACGTGCCGAGGCCGGCACGTTGCCGATGCAGCCGCGGCCCTGCCCGGTCGCCGACCTGCTGACGACGTCGGTGGAGCAAGTCCGCGGTGTCGCGGACTCGGCCGAGGTCCGGCTGGTGCTCGAGCCCGCTGGCGGCGTCGTCCTCGCCGACCCCGACCGCATCGTGCAGACGCTGACGAACGTGCTGGGCAACGCGGTGAAGTTCTCGCCCTCGGGCTCGACCGTCACGGTGTCGGCCGAAACCGTCGGGACCGAGGTGGAGTTCCGGGTCCGTGATCAAGGCAGGGGGATCCCCGCCGACAGGCTGGAGTCCATCTTCGGTCGGTTCCAGCAGGTCGACTCGACCGACTCCCGCGAGCAGAACGGCAGCGGACTGGGCCTGGCAATCTCGCGGGGCATCGTCGAAAGCCACGGCGGACGGATCTGGGCGCAGAGTCAGGTCGGCGCGGGGTCGACGTTCTGCTTCACACTGCCCGCAGCGTCCGGGTCCACCACCGGTGAGGTCGTGATCGGCGACGTCGTCCCCGGTGAGGCCCGACAACCGAAGGTGCTCGTGTGTGACAACGACCCCGAGGTGCGGGCGCTGCTCGTCACGCAGCTGGAGCGTCGGGGGTACGACGCGGTCACCGCGGCCCGTGGCCGGGACGTCGCCGGCCTGGCCGTCACCGAGCGCCCGGACGTCGTAGTCCTCGAGCTCGAGATGGACGGGGGAACCGGCTGGGAGACGGTCGAGCGGCTCAAGTCGCAGAGCGAGACCCGGCACATCCCGGTCATCGTGATGTCCGCGCTCACCACGAGCCGCGATGGGCAGCTGGCGGCGCGGACGGACGGCTGGATACTGAAGCCGGTCGACAACAGCGCAATGGGCGAGGTCGTCGGGGCAGCCATCGGAAGGCACGATGCCCAGCCAACCGTCCTGCTGGTGGAGGACGACCTGGGTCTGGCCGACGTCTTGACTACGACCTTCAACCGGCGAGGAGTGCGGGTCGTGCACGCGGCCACCGAACGGGAGGCCATCGAGGCGACCCGCTCGCTGGTGCCGGACGCGCTGGTGCTCGATCTGTACCTGCCAGACGGGGACGGCTTCGCGGTGGTGGCCCACATGCGCCAAGACCCTGCGCTGGCGTCGATACCCGTCGTCGTCTACAGCGCCCACGAGGTGAGTGGCGCGGCCCGGGACCGTCTCCGGCTGGGCGAAACAGTCCTGTTCACCAAGGGGCGGGTCAGCCTCGAAGACCTCGAGAGCCGGGTCCTCGACCTGGTGGGGGTGCTTGCGGACTCCCGTCAGAAGGTTGGCGAATGTCTCCCCGGGTGATGGTGGTCGATGACGACGACACCATCCGCGAGATCGCGCAGCTGAGCCTGTCCGCCGTCGGCGGCTGGGACACCGTCACCGCACGCTCCGGCGAGGAGGCGCTGTCGAAGGTGTCGACGGAGCGGCTGGACGCCATCCTGCTCGACGTGATGATGCCCGGACTGGACGGTCCCGGCACCGTATCGCGCCTGCAAGCCGACCCGGCGACCAGCGGGCTGCCGGTCATCATCCTCACCGCCAAGGCCAGGGTCGGGGACCAGGACCGCTTCCGCACGCTGCCCGGCGTGGTCGGCGTCATCGCCAAGCCGTTCGACCCGATGACGCTTCCGGGCCAGGTGTCGGTGATGCTCGGGTGGACGTGACAGCCACGCCGGATCCTGGCCCAGCGCGGGATCCGGCGGCGGTCGCCACCGCCGCGGCGGACCTCTTCGAGCGCGCCAGAGTCGCCTTCCGGCTCAGGGTCGACACGATAGAGGGGGCCGCGGCGGCCCTGCTCGAGGGTGGTCTGAGCGAACCGATACGGGCAGAGGCGGAGCGGGAGGCGCACAAACTCGCCGGTGCGGCCGGCACGTTCGGCCTGCACCGTGCGTCTGACCTGGCCAGAGAGCTGGAGCTGTTGCTCTCCGACCCGAACGCGCACGCGGTGGCGGCCTTGCATGCGCTGGAACTGGCGGAGGCACTCGGCCGCGAGCTGCGTGACGGGAGCCAGCGCGAGGCCGGGGGCGGCGAGACCGGAAGAACGACTCGGCTGGTCCTGGTGGTGCACGGTGACCGGGACCGTGCCAGCGAGATCGCCGGCGCCGTCGAAGCGCGCAGCCTCGCGGCCGTGATCGCGCGCGACGCCACGGCGGCTCGCCGGCTTATCCGCACCCGGCAACCCGACGTGGCGCTGGTGCACGCAGATCACCCGACGATCGACGACGAAACCCTCGCCCTCATCCGGGATCTCGACCAGTGCGAGCCGCCCGTGCGCACGGTCTTGACCGGCGCGGCCCTCACGACCGACAGCCGGGTGCGCGCCGCTCGATCCGGCGCCTCCCGGTTCGTCGCCAGCCCCGCCTCCGCCGCACACGTCGTCGAGGTCGCGGCGGCGCCGGCGGACGCGGTGGCCGTTGAGGAGCCGGCCACGATCCTGCTCGTCGACGACGACGAGCAGATCCTGCTGTCTGTGCGGGCGTTGCTGGAGTCAGACGATCTTCAGATCGTCACTCTCGCTGACCCCACGTCCTTCTGGGAGGTGCTCATCGAGGAAGCCCCAGAGCTGATCATGCTCGATGTGGACATGCCCGGCGTGAACGGTCTCGACCTTTGCCGGCTGGTGCGCGCCGACGACCGGTGGCGAAGCTTGCCCGTCCTCTTTCTCAGCGCGAACCCCGACCCAGATCTCGTCCGGCAAGTCTACACGGTCGGCGCTGACGACTTCGTCGCCAAGCCGGTGATCGGGCCAGAGCTGGTCGCCCGTGTGCGCGGCAGGCTCGAGCGGGCTCGGTTGCATCGCCGCCTCGCCGAGACCGACCCACTGACCGGTCTGGCGAACCGTCGCAAGCTGGACGATGAGCTCTCCAGGCTCCTCCGTACGGCCAGCCGAGCCGGCCAACCGGTCGCCGTTGCGCTGCTCGACGCAGACTACTTCTCCGGCGTCAACAACGCCTACGGCCACGCGGTCGGCGACGCCGTGCTGCAATGCCTGGCGCGTCACCTGCGTGTCGAGTCCAGAGCGCAGGACGTGTTGGCGCGGGTCGGCGGGGAGGAGTTCGTCGTCGCACTGTACGGCACGACGGCCGACGCCGCCGTCACCCGCCTGACCGACATCTTGGAACGCTTTCATGCGACCGGGACAGGGCTGGCGGACGGATCTGTCCTGCAGGTCAGCGTCAGCGCCGGCGTGGCGGAGTTCCGCCGGCACGGCGACGACTTTCACACCCTGTATCGAGGTGCGGACGAGGCGCTCCGCAGTGCGAAGTCCGCCGGGCGGCGTCGCGTGGTCTCCGTCGACGCGGTGCAGACGCGACGCGCGGCCGGCCAGGTCGATGTTGTCGTGGTCGAGGACGACCACGTGCTGTCCGACCTGCTGCGTCACACGGTCGAGACCAGCGGCTACCGCTGCGCGGTGGTTCCCGACGGTGAGGACGCGCTCGACCGGCTGACCGATCCGGGCGGCTTGTCCGCCCGGTTGATCCTGCTGGACATGGACCTTCCCGGTCGCAGTGGCATCGAGATCCTGCGGGGCCTGCGCGCCGCCGGCGTGCTGGCACACACCTCCGTCGTCATGGTGACCGCGCGCTCCGGCGAAGCCGACACCGTCCTCGCGCTCCAACAGGGCGCCGTTGACCACCTCGCCAAACCGTTCAGCGTCCCGGTGTTGATGCACAAGCTGCATCGGCTCCTTGCCGGATAGGCGTGTCCGCCCGGCTGCTCCTGGTCCCCCTGGCCGTCGAGGCGGCGCTCGCGGTCGTCGTCGTCGTGCTGCTGATCGCCGTCGCTATCCACCAGTCTGTGCGCGAGCGGCGCGACCGCCAGCTGGCGTCGCTTCGGCGAGTGCTTGCCGAGACGGCGACCGACCCGACGACGGCGTCCACCGCCGCCCGGCTGCGAGCCGTGCCAGCCGTTGCCGCACTCCCGACGCTGTTGAGCCTGTCCACATCCATGTCCGGCGTCACCATGGAGCGGGTCCGTGACCTCGCCGATCTGGCCGGAATCACCGAGCAGGCACGCGCATGGAGCGTGAGTCGCCTGTGGTGGCGACGAGTCCGAGGCATTCGGGTGCTGACCCGCCTGGGTGACGACAGCCTGCAGCTGACGGCCATGCTCGACGACCCGGCTCCCGCGGTGCGGGCAGCGGCGGCCGATGCCGTCGGTCAGCGGGCGTCACCGGCTGAGGTGGCACGGCTGCTGGGGCTCTTGGACGACCCAGACCCGGCTTGCCGATTTCAGCGCCCGTACTGGCCTGCTTGCGGCGGGCCCAGTCGCGGCAGACGCCATCGAGAGCTATCTCGGCGACGGTGCCGCGCCGCGGCTTGCCATCGCGTTGGACACGGCGACGGCCATAGCGGGGCCCAGGTTCCTTGCCGCCGCGCTTCGGCTATCCACCCATCCCGACCACGAGACCCGCCTTGCCGCCGCCCGTCTGGTCGCCGGGATCGGAGGTGCGGCATCGGCATCGGCCCTCGTCGGGTTGCTCGCCGACTCCGCCCCTGACATCCGGGCCGAGGCGGCGTCCGGGCTGGGCCGTCTGGGCCAGTGGCAGCAGGCTCCTCCCGTCGCCGCGTTGCTCAGCGACCCGTCCTGGGACGTCCGGCGAGCTGCCGCGCTCGCCCTACGGGATCTGGGGGCCCCTGGACGCCTGTACCTGCGGCGTGCCCGCACCGGTGGCGACGCCTTCGCCGCCGACATGGCGCGGAGTCGGGGGGCTATCTCGAGGACACCGTCGGAGAAGACATGGAGCTCATCGTCCGGTTGCGTCGACATGCCGCCGAGCGCGGCGGCCAGGGGGCCGTCGTCTTCGTCCCAGACCCGGTCGCCTGGACCGAGGTGCCCGAGACGCTTCGGGTGCTGGGCCGGCAGCGAGATCGCTGGCAGCGCGGTCTGGCCGACGTGATGGTGCGCCATCGCGGGCTCGTCGGAAGGCCGAGCTATGGCCGGCTGGGGCTGGTGGTGAGTCCGTACTTCGCCATCGTGGAGCTGTGCGGACCCCTGTTGGAGCTGGTAGGGCTCTTCTCCATCACGACCAGCGTGCTCCTCGGCGTCGACCCCACGCTGGCGCTGGCGATGCTGGTCGTGGGCTTCGGATGGGGGGTGCCGCTCAGCCTGACCGCGGTGCTGGTCGATCAACTCGCGTTCGGGCGCTACACCCGATGGACCGACCAGGCCCTGTTGATGGGCTGGGCGGTGGCCGAGAACCTCGGCTACCGACAGCTCACCACACTGTGGCGGCTGCGCGGACTGCTGAGCTATGCCAGGGGGAGCCGTGAGTGGGGAACCATGACCCGGCAAGGCTTCGGCGCCGGGAGCGGCTGAGCCGCGGGTGGTGCCGCAGCGAGCTGCACTCCGGCTGCGCGCTGCATCTGAACCGCGAGGGCCGTCGCTAGGCTGGCGGCCGTGACCGATGCCGTGCTGGACCCGGCTGCGATCCACCGCAGCGTCGACACCGTGGGGCGGGCGGCGGCGGCACCGTACCAGCCGCAGCCGTGGGCCGAGCTCGGGCTCAAGGCCGACGAGTACGACCGCATCCGCGCGATCCTCGGCCGCCGGCCGACCAGCTCGGAGCTGGCGATGTACTCGGTGATGTGGTCGGAGCACTGCTCGTACAAGTCGAGCAAGGTGCACCTGAGCCGCTTCGGTGAGCTGCCGGCCGAGACCAGGGTCGGCAAGCTGCTGGCCGGCATCGGTGAGAACGCCGGCGTGCTCGACATCGGCCAGGGCTACGCGGTGACGTTCAAGGTCGAGTCGCACAACCACCCCAGCTACGTCGAGCCGTACCAGGGCGCCGCCACCGGTGTCGGCGGCATCGTGCGCGACATCCTGGCGATGGGCGCGCGGCCGGTCGCGGTGATGGACCCGCTGCGCTTCGGCCCGCTCGAGGCCGCCGACACCGCCCGGGTGCTGCCCGGGATCGTCGCCGGGATCGGTGGCTACGGCAACTGCCTCGGGCTACCCAACATCGGCGGCGAGGTGGTCTTCGACGACAGCTACGTCGGCAACCCGCTGGTCAACGCGCTGTGCGTGGGGGTGATGCGGCACGAGGACCTGCACCTGGCCAACGCCACCGGCGCCGGCAACCAGGTGATCCTGTACGGCGCGCGCACCGGCGGCGACGGTATCGGCGGAGTGTCGGTGCTCGCGAGCGAGACCTTCGCCGATGGGGGGCCGACCAAGCGCCCCAGCGTCCAGGTCGGTGACCCGTTCATGGAGAAGCTGCTGATCGAGTGCACGCTCGAGCTGTTCGCCGCCGGGCTCGTCAACGGCATCCAGGACCTCGGCGGCGCCGGTCTGTCCTGCGCGACCTCCGAGCTGGCCAGCGCAGGCGACGGCGGCATGCAGGTGTGGCTGGACCGGGTGCCGCTGCGCGACTCCTCGCTCGCGCCCGAGGAGATCTTGATGAGCGAGAGCCAGGAGCGGATGATGGCGGTCGTCGAGCCGCGCCACGTCGAGCAGTTCCTGGCGGTGTGCACCAAGTGGGACGTCGACGCCACCGTCGTCGGCGAGGTCACCACGACCGGCCGGCTGGTCATCGACTGGCACGGCGAGGTCGTCGCGGACGTGCCACCGCGCACCGTCGCACACGACGGGCCGGTGTACGACCGCCCTTACGCCCGGCCGTCCGAGCAGGACGCGCTGCAGGCCGATGCCGCCGAGGCGTTGCCGCGGCCCGTCACCGGCGCCGAGCTCCGCGACACGCTGCTGCGGCTAGTGGGCTCGCCCAACCTGGCCGACAAGGCGTGGGTCACCGACCAGTACGACCGCTACGTCCGCGGCAACACCGTGCTCGCCCAGCCCGAGGACGCCGGCGTGGTGCGCGTGGACGAGCAGACCGGTCTCGGCGTCGCGCTGGCGACCGATTGCAACGCGCGGTTCTGCCGGCTCGACCCGTACGCCGGGGCGCAGCTGGCGCTGGCCGAGGCCTACCGCAACGTCGCCGCCGTCGGCGCCCAGCCGCTGGCGGTCAGCGACTGCCTCAACTTCGGCTCGCCGGAGGACCCCGCGGTGATGTGGCAGTTCGAGCGGGCGGTGGCCGGGCTGGTCGACGGGTGCCGCGAGCTGGGGGTGCCGGTGGCCGGCGGCAACGTCAGTTTCTACAACCAGACCGGCGACGTGGCGATCCTGCCCACCCCGGTCGTCGGGGTGCTCGGGGTGCTCGACGA
The DNA here is from genome assembly GCA_038232655.1 of Propionibacteriales bacterium. Taxonomy (GTDB): domain Bacteria; phylum Actinomycetota; class Actinomycetes; order Propionibacteriales; family Nocardioidaceae; genus JACCVL01. Next base: position 8,738 of record JBBSNM010000053.1, read on the forward strand.
TGTCGAGCGTCGGGTGCCGCACGGCTTCGGTACGCCCGGGCAGATGATCTACCTGCTCGGCGAGACGCGCGAGGAGCTGTCCGGGTCGCAGTGGGCGCTGGTTGCGCACGACCACCTCGGCGGGCTGCCGCCGCGGGTGGACCTGGCCGCCGAGCGGGCACTCGCCGAGCTGCTGCGGCACGCCTCTCGTGACGGGTTGGTCGACGCCGCGCACGACCTGGCCGACGGCGGGCTGGCGCAGGCGTTGGTGGAGTCGTGCCTGCGCCACGATGTCGGCGCGCGGGTGTGGCTGCCTGACGAGTTGGACCCGTTCGTCGCCTTGTTCAGCGAGTCGGCTGCGCGGGCTGTTGTTGCTGTGCCGCGCAGCGAGGAGGTGCGCTTCACCGACATGGCCACCGCTCGCGGGGTGCCGCACGTACGCCTCGGGGTCGTCGACGCCGGCGACGGCGACCCGGTGCTGGACGTGCAGGGCAAGTTCAGCGTGCCGCTGGCCGAGCTGCGGGCCGCATGGTCCGGCACGATCCCCGCCGCCGTGAGCGCCTGACCCGCAAAGCTGTCACCGCCACGTTGCGTTTGGAACGCAACGAGGCAGTGACAACTCGAACGGTGAGGTGGTGTCCGAGCGACGAGGACTGGGCAATCGGTCGGCGCGTCAGTCAGTTGGCTTCCCTGACCTGTACGGTTTCGCAGCCGTGAAACTCGTCGCGCGGGTCGACCCGGTCGGGTGTGGCGTCCTCAGCTCGGGACCTCGGCGACCACGGTCTCGCAGCCGTGGAACTCGTCCAGCGGGTCAGGCGTCTCCGCCAGATATCCGATCACGTCGTCGCCCGGGCCGCAGTAGAAGACATCGATGGAACCGTCGTGGGTCAGTGAGTCCACGTAGTCCCGCCCCTTGCCCAGCCGGATGACGTCACGACCCGGGCCGGGGTGGGCACTGTCCCGACCGCTCCGACCCCAGAACGCGTCGTGACCGCGGCCACCGTTCATGAAATCGTGCCCGCGCCCGCCGTAGCCGGTGTCGTTCTTGGGACCACCGAACAGGAAGTGGGTCCGGTCGCCGGCGCGATCCGGCCCGCTGCGGAGGACGTCGTCGCCGCCGCGGCCGATGAGACTGTTGGCCCCTCGGCCGCCGATGAGCTCGTCGTCACCGCCGCGCCCGTCCAGGTCGTCGTGCCCGCCGAAACCGCGCATGACGTCGGCTGCCTTCGTGCCCCGCAGCGTGTCGTTACCGCCCGTGCCGTCGATCTCCGCTGCGAGCGCCGGAGCGGCCATGGTGCCGGTCGTCAGCAGGACGGCGCCCAGCAGCACCGCGCTCGACCTCGCGAGTTTCCGGGTCATGACAGCGCCCCCTACCGCTTGCCGGTGTAGAGCACACCGGTGGGGGCAGCCGTGCGTCCGGTGGTCCGGTCGAGACCCTCGCCGCCCGAGACGTACACCTCCTCGCAGTTGTGCAGCTTGTCCTTGGGGTCGGGCGTGTCCTCGCTGTAGCTCACGTAGTCGTCGCCCGGCCCGCAGAAGATGTGGTCGACAACCCCGTCGTGGGTGAGCACCCAGATGCCGTCGTTTCCCTTGCCGAACCGCACCACGTCTCGCCCCTTTCCGGGAGTCGCGTAATCGGAATTGCCGCGGCCGTAGAAGGTGTCCGGGCCACGGCCGCCGTCCATCCAGTCGTTGCTGCGGCTCCCGTAGCCCACGTCGGCGCCGCGGCCGCCGTACATGTCGTTGAAGTCGCGGGTGCGGTCCGGTCCGGCATACATGTAGTCGGCGCCCGCGTGCCCCTTCATGACGTCCCAGCCGCGGCCGCCGCGCAGGTCGTCGTGCCCGCCGAGACCCTTCAGGCTGTCACTGCCGCGGAAGCCGTTGATGTCGTCCGCACTGCCAGTGCCGCGCAGGGTGTCGTCACCCTCGGTGCCGTTGACGACGTCGGCGAGAGCGGGGGCGGCGAAGACGGCGCCGCCGAGGATGAGGACGCCGGTCGCGAGACCGGTCGCCGCGGTGCGGGTGGTGAACATGGTCTGAGCCCCTTCGGTCGTGGTGACCGGCCCCCTTGGTGCTCTGGATGCACGCCGTGCCGGTCGCTCCAGAATTGGCTTGAGGAGGCGAGCGGCAGCGGAAAGATACCTGCGCGTGACGCTCAGCGGCGCCCGCGGTAGAGCACCCGCCACTGCGGTCGGTCGATCACACCGCTGCGCGGCTCACCGACGTGCCGCTGCCAGACGCGGGTCGCCCGCGCGGTCCGGCGGGTGAAGACCCTGGTGGCCGGCGTCGACACCACAGCGTGGTGCGCCGGCCCGAGCGCTCGCGCCGACGGGTCGCTGGCGTCGCGCGAGCAGGTTTGCGAGTTTGCGCGGCCATCGACGGCTGGCGCTGTCGCGGCGGTGACGACTTGCGGGCACCGGACGGCAGGTGCGGGCTCGTAGGCTGGGCCGGTGCCCGCTCGCCTGCGACCAGCGCCTGCTGCAGAGGTCGAAGCGGCCCTTGCCCGGCGGGCCGCGGGCCAGCCGGCTGCCGCGGATCAGCGGCTGCTGGTCAAGCACCTGCTCGCGCTCCTGACCGTTGCCTACCCAGGCGCGAGCGTCGAGGTGCGGGTGCCGCCGTACGCGGTCGTGCAGTGCGTCGCGGGCGCCCGGCACACCCGGGGCACCCCGCCGGCGGTGGTCGAGACCGATGCGGACACCTGGATCGCGGTGGCGACCGGCGCCGGGCAGTGGGCCGACGCCGTGCTCGCCGGGCGCATCGTCGCCTCCGGCGAGCGCTCCGACCTGTCCGCGTTGCTGCCGCTGCTGCCGCGGCACCCGCACCCCGCAACGGGGTGGCCCGCCACGTCTACGTAGGGTCCGAGCATGGCTGCCGACCCCGCCCGTACGCAGGCCCTGCGCGCCGCCACGGAGGCTGCGATGCCCCGAGTCCGGGCCTGGCTGGACGAGCTGGTGCGCATCCCGTCGGTGAGCGACGTCGAGGGGGATGCCCCGCAGGTCCGTGCCAGCGCCGAGGCGGTGGCTCGCATCCTCGGCGAGGTGGGGTTCGGTGAGGTCGAGATCCTCAGCGAGGGCGGCCGACCCGCGGTGCTCGCCCGGAAGCCAGCACCGCCGGGGGCGCCGGCCGTGCTGCTGTACGCCCACCACGACGTGCAACCGCCCGGCGACGACACCGACTGGGACAGCCCGCCGTTCGAGCCCACCGAGCGCGGCGACCGGTTGTACGGACGGGGCGCGGCCGACGACAAGGCCGGCATCGCCGCGCACCTGGCGGCCTACCTGGCCCACGACGGCGGCCCGCCGGTCGGTGTGACGGTGTTCGTCGAGGGCGAGGAGGAGTCGGGTTCGCGGTCGCTGCCCGACATCTTGCGGCGCCACCACGACAAGCTGGCCGCCGACGTCTACGTGATCGCCGACTCCACCAACTGGGACATTGGCGTACCCGCGCTCACCACCTCGCTGCGGGGGCTGGTGAACTGCACGGTCGAGGTGCGCACGCTCCACCACGGCGTGCACTCGGGCATGTGGGGCGGGGTCGTCCCCGACGCGCTGACCACGCTGTCGCGGCTGCTCGCGACCCTGCACGACGAGGCGGGCGACGTCGCGGTCGAGGGCCTGGTGTCCGGGCCGGCCAGCGACCTGGCCTACCCCGAGGACCGGGTGCGCACGGAGTCGGCGGTGCTCGACGGTGTCCATCTCATCGGCACCGGTTCGGTCGTCGAGCGGCTGTGGACCCGCCCGGCAATCGCGGTGACCGGCATCGATGCTCCGGCGACCGCGCACGCGTCCAACACGCTGGTGCCGGTGGCGCGGGCCAAGGTGAGCCTGCGGGTGGCGCCGGGCGACGACTGCCACCGGGCGCTGGCCGCGATCACCGAGCACCTCGAACGGCACGTCGACTGGGGTGCCGAGGTCAGCGTGTCCGACCCGGACCTCGGCCAGCCGTACGCCATCGACGCCCATGGCCCGGCGTACGACGCGGCGCGGTCCGCGTTCGCCGACGCCTGGGACGGCACCGCGCCGGTGGACATCGGGGTCGGCGGGTCGATCCCGTTCATCGCGGAGTTCGCCGCGGCGTTCCCCGACGCGGCGATCGTCGTCACGGGCGTGGAGGACCCCGACACCCGCGCGCACGGCGCCAACGAGGGCTTGCACCTGGGCGAGTTCGCCCGGGTCTGCCTGGCCGAGGCGCTGCTGATCGACCGGCTCGCCGCCCCCTGACCCGCGGGGTCGGTGCGTACCATGGTGGCCGTGCCCCGCGGAGACGGTCGACTGACGCACGAGCTCGACCCACACGAGGCCGGGCCGCAAGACGCCTGCGGTGTCTTCGGCGTGTGGGCACCGGGCGAGGACGTCGCCAAGCTGACCTACTTCGGGCTGTACGCGCTGCAGCACCGCGGCCAGGAGTCGGCCGGCATCGCGGTCAGCAACGGCCGCCAGATCCTGGTCTACAAGGACATGGGCCTGGTCTCGCAGGTGTTCGACGAGCCGACGCTCGACTCGCTCAAGGGTCACCTGGCTATCGGGCACAGTCGCTACTCCACCACCGGGTCCAGCGTCTGGGTCAACGCGCAGCCCACGTTCCGCTCCACCGCGGTGGGGGCGCTCGCGCTGGGGCACAACGGCAACCTCACCAACACCCACGAGCTGTTGGCCATGCTGGACGCCCGCGCCGACCAGTCCGGCCAGCTCACGCCCACCCGGGCCCGCGAGGGTGAGACCACCGACACCGGGGTGATGAGCGCGCTGCTCGCGTCGTACCCCGACCGCCCGCTCGAGGACGCCGCCGTCGAGGTGCTCAAGGCGCTGCGCGGCGCCTTCTCGGTCGTGTGGATGGACGAGACCACGCTGTACGCCGCCCGCGACCCGCAGGGCATCCGGCCGCTGGTGCTGGGCCGGCTCGAACGCGGCTGGGTGGTGGCCAGCGAGACCGCGGCGCTGGACATCGTCGGCGCGTCGTACGTGCGCGAGGTGGAGCCCGGCGAGCTGCTCGCGGTCGACGAGCACGGGCTGCGCACGCAGACCTTCGCCGAGAAGGCCCCCAAGGGCTGCCTGTTCGAGTTTGTCTACCTGGCGCGGCCGGACACCGTGATCTCCGACCACCGGGTGCACGCGGTGCGGGTCGACATCGGGCGGAGGCTGGCCCGCGAGCATCCCGCGGATGCCGACCTGGTGATCCCGGTGCCAGAGTCCGGCACGCCCGCAGCGATCGGTTTCGCCGAGGCGTCGGGCATCCCGTACGGGCAGGGGCTGGTCAAGAACTCCTACGTCGGGCGGACCTTCATCCAGCCCAGCCAGACCATCCGCCAGCTGGGCATCCGGCTCAAGCTCAACCCGCTGCGCGACGTCATCGCCGGCCGGCGGCTGGTGGTCGTCGACGACTCGATCGTGCGCGGCAACACCCAGCGCGCCCTGGTCCGCATGCTCCGTGAGGCCGGCGCGGCCGAGGTGCACGTGCGCATCTCCAGCCCGCCGGTGCGGTGGCCGTGCTTCTACGGCATCGACTTCGCCAGCCGGGCCGAGCTGATCGCGAACGGGCTGGGCACCGAGGAGATCCGCCGTTCGATCGGCGCCGACTCGCTCGCCTACGTCGACCTGGACGAGCTGGTTTCGGCGACCGGGGTGCCCAAGTCGCAGTTGTGCCGGGCCTGCTTCGACGGGGTCTACCCGGTCGACCTGCCGGCGGAGAGCAGCCTGGGCAAGCACCTGCTCGAGCTCGACACCGCGACCAGCAGCGACGGCCTCGATCCGAGCCCGGACGACGACCTCGAGCTGGTGCTGCCCGCACCCGCACCCGTGCCCGCACCAGCTCCCGCTCCCGCGGACCGACGATGATGCCTTCGCGGGGTTCGGACGCCAACAATGCATGATCGTCCGTCCGGCCTCCGGCGAGGAGCCGCCCGATGACCAGTTACGCCTCCGCCGGGGTGTCGATCGAGGCCGGTGACCGGGCGGTCGAGCTGATGCGCGAGTGGGTCGACAAGGCCCGCCGACCGGAGGTGGTTGGCGGCATCGGCGGCTTCGCCGGCCTGTTCGACGCCTCCGCGCTGAAGGCGTACGACCGGCCGCTGCTCGCGACGTCTGCGGACGGCGTCGGCACCAAGGTGGCGATCGCGCAGGCGATGGACCGGCACGACACCATCGGCTTCGACCTGGTGGGCATGCTGGTCGACGACCTGGTCGTGTGCGGGGCCGAGCCGATCTACCTGACCGACTACATCGCCTGCGGCCGGGTGCAGCCCGAACGCATCGCGGCCATCGTGCGCGGCATCGCGGAGGCGTGCGTGGTCGCGGGCTGTGCGCTGTTGGGCGGCGAGACCGCCGAGCATCCGGGGCTGCTCGGCGACGACAACTACGATCTGGCCGGCGCCACGACGGGCGTCGTCGAGGCCGCCGGCTTGCTGGGCTCCGACCGGGTCCAGGCCGGCGACGTGGTGATCGCGATGGCCGCGTCTGGGCTGCACAGCAACGGCTACTCGCTGGTGCGCCACGTGCTGCTCGACCAGGCGGGTTGGCGGCTCGACCGCGAGGTCGACGAGCTGGGCCGCACCCTCGGCGCGGAGCTGCTCGAGCCCACCCGCATCTACGCCCGTGACTGCTTGGCGCTGGCGGCGGCTTGCGACGTGCACGCCATGTCGCACATCACCGGCGGCGGCCTGGCAGCCAACCTGGCACGCGTGCTGCCCGCCCATCTGGTCGCCACCGTCGATCGGGGCAGCTGGACCCCACAGCCGATCTTCGACCTGGTTGCCGGCGTCGGCGGCGTGCCGGCCGGCGACCTCGAGCGCACGCTCAACGCCGGGGTCGGAATGGCGGCCGTGGTGGCCGCTGATGCTGCTGACCAGGCCGTACGCCTGCTCGTCGACCGCGAGGTGCCCGCGTGGGTGTGCGGTGAGGTGGCAGCCGTCGCGGCCGGTGAGCAGGGCAGCCGCGTTCGGCTGGTCGGCAGCCACCCGTGATCGGCGCCGGCAGCCCAGGCCGGTCGGAGTGCGCAGCCGTACCGGCGCCGGGTATTGTTGCGGCGTCAAGAGACTTGCCGACATGTCCGGGTGATCCTTGGGGGTTACTCGGCTCGACCTGTGCGAGGGGGTCGACCCTATGGGCCGCGGCCGAGCAAAGGCCAAGCAGACGAAGGTTGCCCGAGACCTGAAGTACCGCACGCTGGAGACCGACTTCTCGCAGTTGCAGCGTGAGCTGCACGGCGACGATTCCGACCCGGACACCGTCCCGGCAGACGAGGACGAGGCCGACTACGGCGCCTCGGAGTCCGCAACCCGCTGATCGCACCTCACCGGCCCCTGGTCCGCACACGACGCGGCGCCCAGGGGCCGTCCGGTGCTGCCGTGCCCCCGCCCGAGCCACTGGTGGGGGCACGTTCCACTCTGCGCGAGTCACCCTGGGCCAGTGATCCTGGGCGTTCCACACTGCGCGAGCGCGCACGCTGAGCCGGCTCGGCCCCGCGGATCGGACACCCGGGGCGGGCGCGCCGACCGAGCCGCGAAGATGATCTGTGTACTGTCTGTATCGGGAGTATCACTGTCCGAAAGTACGGTTGGTGCCCTGATTTCGGCATATGGGTCTTGCGCCGTGCCAGACTCGACGTAGACGCAGGCAGCCTCCACCTTGGGGGCGTTGAGGAAGGACTGATCATGACCGCGCGCCCAGTCAATGAGACGGAGTCACTGCTGACGCCATCGGAGGTCGCCGCGCTGTTCAGGGTCGACCCGAAAACGGTCACCCGCTGGGCAAAGGCCGGCAAGCTCAGCTCGATCCGCACCCTCGGCGGGCACCGCCGCTACCGCGAGTCGGAGGTGCGTGGGCTGCTCAGCAGCACCACCGGCATCCCGAAGATGCGCGAGTCCGACGACTCCTGACACCAGCGCCGCGAGCCCCGGTCACGGTCTCTGCTCGGAGACCGCGGTCGGGGCTCGACCATGTCCAGACCGTGGGTCGCGACCGGGGCGTTGCCGCTCAGGCGGGCATCGCCAACGCGCTGCGGATCGCAGCGCAGCCGGATCGGTGGAGCGGCGGGCCGTTCGCGGGGCTTTGTCCACCGAACGTACGATCACGGCCAACCACCCACCGTGTCGGTCCAGGGGAGCAGATGTGACTGAGCTCAGCCTCGGCGTGCTGGGGCGCTCGCGCAAGACCGACGAACGGCGGGTGGCGATACACCCCCGCCATGTGGAGCGCATCGACACCGACCTGCGCCGCCGCATCTGGCTGGAGGACGGCTACGGTGAGGCCTTCGGGGTCGCCGACCACGAGCTCGCTCGGATGGTCGGCGGGGTTGTGGGCCGCGCGGAGCTGATCGAGCGCTGCGACGTCGTCGTGCTGCCCAAGCCGCTGGTGGCCGACGTCCGCGAGCTGCGCGCCGGTCAGGTGCTCTGGGGCTGGCCGCACTGCGTACAGGATGCCGAGCTCACCCAGCACGCCGTCGACCAGCGGCTGACGCTCATCGCCTTCGAGGCCATGAACCACTGGACGGCGTCGGGCGACCTCGACCTGCACGTCTTCCACCAGAACAACGAGCTGGCCGGCTTCAGCTCGGTGCTGCATGCGCTGCAGCTCGTCGGGCGCACCGGCCAGTACGGGCGGCCGCTGCGAGCTGCGGTCATCGGCTTCGGGGCGACCGCTCGCGGCGCGATCGGCGCGTTACAGGCGCACGGCATCCACGACATCCAGGTGCTCTCGCAGCGACCGGCGTCGGCCGCAGCGGCACCGATCCACTGCGTCCAGATGGTCCAGCTGCAGCGCGACCCCGACGACCCGAGCCGCGCGCAGGCGTTGTCGTCGACCGGCCCACGACCGGTCGCCGAGCTGCTCGCCGAGCACGACATCGTCGTCAACTGCGTGCTGCAGGACACCGATGCGCCGCTGATGTTCGTCACCGACGACGGGCTGGCCGACTTCACCCCGGGGAGCCTGATCGTCGACGTGTCGTGTGACGAGCGGATGGGGTTCGCCTGGGCGCGACCGACGAGCTTCGCGGAGCCGGTGTTCACCGTCGGTGCGGGGTTGACGTACTACGCCGTCGACCACACCCCGTCGTACCTGTGGGACTCCGCCACCTGGGAGATCAGCGAGGCGCTGCTGCCCCACCTGGCGGGGGTGCTGGCGGGCCCGCCGGGCTGGGAGGCGAGCGAGGTGCTGCGGCGGGCGATCGAGATCCGCGACGGGGTGATCCAGAACCCGGCGATCCTGTCGTTCCAGCACCGCGCCGCCACTTACCCGCACGCCGTGGCGGCCCGGCGATGATGCAGTTGGGGGGCTCCGGCACCCGCGTCCGGCCCGCCGCCGTGCGTACCGCGGGCCGTCGGCGCTGATGGGCATCAGCAAGTACCTCGCCGGGCTGCGCGAGCACGTCGGCACCGGCCTGATTCTGCACCCCGGCGTCTCCGCCCTGATCCGCGACGAGACGGGCCGGTTGCTGCTGGAGCGTCGGGCAGACTCGCGTGACTGGAGCCTGCCCGGTGGTGCCGTCGACCCCGGCGAGGCACCGGCGCAGAGCCTGGTGCGCGAGGTCCGCGAGGAGGCCGGCCTGGTGGTACGCCCGCGGCGGCTGGCCGCGGTCAGCGGCCCGCAGCTGATCGTCTACCCGCACGGGGACCGACTGGAGGTGACGACGTCGGTGTTCGGCTGCGAGGTGGTGGGTGGGCGGCTGGCCGCCTTGGACGGCGAGAGTCTCGAGCTGCGCTACATCGCCGTGCCGGAGCTGCCCGACTCGCCGTTCCTGGCGCCCTACCCGCTGGACGAGCTGCTCGGGTCGGACGGCGGCGCCTGGTTCGCGTGGGACGAGGCCTGGCTGGCCGTCGGCTGACTCACCGCCGCCACACAGTTGCCGCCGGCACACGGCGTTCCAAACACCGTGTGCCGGTGACCAGCAGACCTGGCGGCCGCATGGCCTTTCCCGAAGACGGGCGGCCTGGGCGGCCTGGGCAGCCAGCACTCGGTTCCGCCCGCACCATCCCGGTTGGCGACCTGGTGCGTACGGCACCGAGTGGACCTCCGCCGAGTGGACCTCCGCCGAGTGGACCTCCGCCGAGTGGACCTTCGCCGAGTGGACCTTCGCCGAGTGGACCTTCGCCGAGTGGACCTTCGCCGAGTGGACCTCCGCCGAGTGGACCTCCGCCGAGTGGACCTCCGCCGAGTGGACCTCCGCCGAGTGGACCTCCGCCGAGTGGACCTCCGCCGAGTGGACCTCCCCC
>JBBSNM010000054.1:0-18814 GCA_038232655.1 Propionibacteriales bacterium
ATCGGCCGCCTGCTGGGTGGTGAGAAGTTGGTTCTGTGGCGCGACCGTGACTGCCTTCCCCGCCTTCATAGCCTCCACGACCTGGCGCAGGACCGCATGGATACCGGCGGGGAGCTCGATGCTGTCGTGCTCCTCGGCCCCGACGAGCAGGTAGCGGGCGGCGGGCTTGGCTCCTCGGGCCAGCTCGTGGGCGTCGAGGAAGCTCAGAACCTCGCTGGCCTCTGCTTCGGGTAGGTAGGTATGCTGCCCGAGTGCCTGTGCAGTCATGTTCGCCTCCTGGATACGGAACTATCGTAACGGCTTGCGATAGGTTCGTAAATGCCGGGTACAAGGCCTTGTGACGTCGGTGCCGTCACCGACCGATCGAGGCGCACGCGAGCACCAACGCTGATGCGCTCCGGATCCCGGTAGGTCACGTGGAGGTCATGACTGGCCTTCAGCGGCGCCTCATACCACCTCTGAGCTGCGACGATACCTCCGCAAGGCTCCAACCTTCCAAGCTGGTCATGCCGGTTCGATCCCGGTCACCCGCTCCGCTGTTTTCGCAGCTCAGAGGCGGTTTCGCTCCAAGTCCGCTTGACCGTGAATGCCCCTGAAAACCCCTCTGGCAGGCGGATGGGTTGCAGACGACCAGTCCTGTCCTGCCGAAATGGCCGACGTCTTTCGCGCGTTCAAGCCTCTGATCGACGGCGTATCTGGTCGCCCCGCCAACCGGCGCCATGACGCAATCGGGGTTGGGCGCTCCGCACGCCGGCACGATTCGGACAAACGAGGACCGTCAAGCGTTCATTGGCGCCAAATCATCGTCAAGGCATTTTTGACGATGTGGAGATCGCGGACTCGGCCCGCAAGCACGGGATCAAGTATTAGCTCGATCCTCCATGCGTGGGAGAACGCCATCAAGCTCGCCGCATTCGAGTACCACGGCAGGAGAGGATGCTGGTGATCGGCCCGGACACCTCGGCCAATCTGCTGAAGCTCGTCGCCGTACCTGTCACCGAGCCGATACGCATCATCCACGCAAACCGACTACGTCCCAAGCTCTACGACGCGCTGTGAAGGCGGTGATTGATGATGAAGATGCAGGCGAGGAACGACGAGACCGGGCTGGACTCGGTCGCGCCCGAGTCGCTGCGCGACGCCAGCCACTTCCGCAGGACCATCGAGGCCAAGAACGGCCTTGAGGCTGCGGACAGGGAACTGCGCGATGTCGTGGCGGCGGCGCGCGCTGCCGGCGACTCGTGGACCGTGATTGGTGCGGCGATGGGTAGCAGCAAGCAGGCTGCCTTCCAGCGCTTCTCCAAGGACACCGACGCCGGTTGACTCACGCGCAGGATCCCGAGTCTACGTAAGAAGTCTAGGACGGGGCTGCCCGTCGGGTGACCGAGCGGACCTCGACATTTTCGGACGTTTGAGACGTCGTCAAGTTGGGTCCATCAGCCGGGACCGCTCGCGGCGGTAAGGCGCTGGCCACGGCAGCTGCGGGAGGGGATGACCAGGCGCTGCGGAGCCAGGCTCGGAGCGCGACCCGCATGACTTCGTTGTCAGCTTCGGCGCGGGCTTTCAGCGCTTCCTCGACCTTGGGATCGAGCCTGACTGGCACAACGCGGGCTGCTGCTGATCCGATGGGCTTGCGGGTGTCACCTCACGCGGCGATGCCCAGACCGGCCCCAAGCCCCGCTCGCCGCCCACGCGGCGAGGCACCAACCCATCGACGCCAGCCACCGAAGGTGATGTCGGTGCGTCCGCTGCCGGTGGTAAGACGCATCCTGCACGCGGTGGTTGCGAGTTCTCGCCGCCGGGGCGCGTCAGCCATGGTGGTTCCCGATCCAGGTCGCGAGTCCTGCGATGTCGAGGTCGCCCGCAGCGGCCGCCAGCATGAGGTCCTCGGCCTCGTCGACCGTGTAGGCCAGGTCTCGCCCGTTGAGGATGCAGAAGACCCGGGTCGCGGCCCAGGCCAGTCGCTTGTTGCCGTCTACCAGGGCGTGGTTGCGCACCAGTGAGTGCAGCAGAGCGGCTGCCTTGTTGTCGAATGTCGGGTAGGCGTCTTCCCCGAAGACCGTGACCCGCGGACGTCCGGCTGCCGCCGCCAACAGACCAGCGTCTCTGACGGCCACCTCGTCCAGAACGCCAGCCGCAATCTCGAGAAGATCCTCGACCGTGAGGTAGTCGATCTCCTCGGCGCTCACTTGCTGAGGCGCTCGAGGAGCTCGTGGTCCTCGGTACGCACGCGGTCGATCGCGGCGCGCAGGCGCTGGGGACGTTGCGAAACGTACTGGTCGATCGCTGCGCGTGCGACCTCCTGCATCGAGCGCCCCTCTTGCTCCGCCTTGGCGCGCAGTGCGTCGGTCTCGGCGTCGCTGAGCCGTAGATTCATCGCCATGACCCCGATGGTACCGCGTCGGTACCACAGGCCGAATCAGCCGCGCCTAGTTCGTCCGGCGACGTTGTCGGCGAAGTAGCCGTGGTAGGTGTCGCTGTGTTCCGTCGACTTACCGGTCCCGGTCCGCTGGTCGTAGCGCAGTGAGACTCGGAACCGCCCACCCACGCGTGCGTCGACCTCGTGCACGTGCGAGCTCATGCCGTCCGGAACCCGCCACCTGGCGATCGCCTGTGCGTTCAGCAGCGCCTGGTAGACCACCGATCGGGGGGCGTCGACGTGGCGTGCCACGCGAGTCCACTGCATCTGGCGATCCTAGGTGGAACGAGACACCGGCCTTATCGAGCGCTGATCGCTCAGAGCGTCACGTGCAGGCGGTCGGCGATCTGTTCGGCGTCGCAGGTGCCATCGGCGACACCCATCACGAGGTCGAACGCGTCGTTGTGCGAGAGGCGGTTCGAGCCTTCCCGCACCCGGGCGGTGTGGGCGCTGCGCTCGTAGCGCTCGAGGACGGCCCACCGGACGATCTCCTGGCGAGACGCCCCCTCCGCGCTCGCCAGCTCGGTCAGGGCGCGGTCCAGCTCCTCGTCGGTGCGCAGCGTCAACGCCATGCGGTGAACGGTGTCATTCTGATACCAGATTGGCTCTGGGTCTGGTTGGCCCAACACCTTCATGTGCTACGAAGCGCTACGCTTGGTCCATGAGGACGATCAGTCAGCGGGAACTGCGCAACGACAACGCCGCGGTGGTGCGGGGCATCGAGAACGGCGAGTCCTACACGATCACCCGCCGCGGCGTTCCCGTCGCCCGTCTGGTCCCTGTGACCGAGCAGACTGACCTTCGCTGTGACCGACCAGCCAAGAAGCGGCCGACGTACGCCTCACGGCAGCGAGTCAAGACCGCCGCCCCCACCGCCGACCTGCTCGACGATCTGCGAGGAGACCGTTGAGCCGGTGGTATCTGGACACCTCCGCCGCCTTGAAGCTCCTGATCGAGGCGGAGGAGTCTGACGCCCTCGCACGCGCGATCGACGGGTCGGCCCCCGATCTGGTCGGGTGTTGGCTGCTGGACACAGAGCTGCGTCGCGCTGCTCAGCGCGAGACGAGCCTTACCCAAGAAGACGTCTCCGACTTCCTCGACGGAATCGACCTGTACGAGGTACCCACGTCGCTGTTCCGAGAAGCGGGCCTGCTTCCCGGCACCAACCTCCGGTCACTCGACGCGCTCCACCTGGCGGCAGCTGTGCGGATTGGCGTTGACCACCTCGTCACCTACGACTCCCGGATGAGCGACTCCGCGCGGACGCTCGGCCTCAACGTCATCTCTCCTGGGTAGGACGACCGAGGCAACACCCACGGGTCGCCACAATCGTCCGCCGCCCACGCATCGGCCGATCGAGTGGGCGCCGCTCTCGGCCGGGCGTGGCGTCACTTCGTCGCGCTTGGTCCTTGACGCACATAACTGCCCCGGCTAACGTACAACTCGATGGTTGTACGTCTGGAACTCGCCGATGCCGAGGTGGACCGGATTTTCCGGGCCCTCGCCGACGCGACTCGGCGCGACATCCTCCGCCGCACCATGGCGGGCGAGGCGTCGGTGTCACATCTGGCCGCGGCGTACGACATGTCGTTCGCGGCCATCCAGAAGCACGTCGCCGTGCTGGAGGGAGCTGGTCTGGTGACCAAGCAGCCCCTCGGCCGCGAACGCATCGTCCGCGGCAACCCCGAGACGATCCGCCAGGCCCAAGACCTGCTGGACCGGTACGCGGAGATCTGGCGCTCCCGTATCGACCGGCTCGACACGCTCCTCGCCGAGGACTGAACAAGGAGACACCCCATGCCCCTCACGTCCGTGACCCGCGACACCGACGCCCTCACGCTGACCGTGGTCGCAGACTTCCCAGCCGGCGTGCAGCGACTGTGGGAGGCCTACGTGGACCCACGACAGCTGGAGCGGTTCTGGGGTCCGCCGACCTACCCGGCCACCTTTACCCGCCACGACGCGGCGGCCGGCGGCCGGTCGACGTACGCGATGACGGGTCCCGACGGGGACACCCACGGCGGCTACTGGGAGTGGCTCTCAGTCGAGCCGCTCAAGAACTTCGAGGTCCGCGACGGGTTCGTGACGACGGACGGCGAGCCCAACCCCGACTTGCCGTCGATGCGCATGCAGTTCTCCTTCGAAGAGACTGACGCCGGCTCGCGGGTCACCACCACGACGTACTTCAACTCCCTGACCGACCTTGAGCAACTGCTCGAGATGGGCATGGAGGAGGGCCTGCGCGAGGCGATGGGCCAGATGGACGCGGTGCTTGCCGACCTCACCTCGTTCGCCGCCGGACAAGCCACGATCACCCAGTTCCTCTCCGACACCCAGGCGCGCATCAGCCGGGTGATCCGGGGCACCGTCGAGCAGATCTGGCGTGCCCACAACGACCCCGACCTGCTGCAGCGCTGGCTGCTCGGCCCCGAGGGCTGGACGATGCCGGTCTGCGAGGTGGCGACCACGGTGGGCGACAAGTACTGCTACGAGTGGGAGCCGGTCGACGGCGCCGAGGGGCGCTTCGGCTTCGAGGGCGAGCTGCTCGAGTCTGCGCCGCCCTACCGCCAAGTGACCACCCAGCGGATGATCGGCATGCCGGGCGACGACATCGTCAACGAGCTCACGCTCACCCCGGTCCCTGCGGGCACGCTGCTCGCCCTCGTGATGACCTGCCCCAACGTCGAGACCCGGGACGCCATCTTGGCCACCGGGATGACCGACGGGATGGAGACAAGCTACGCACGGCTGGAGGCCGAGGTCCTGGCCTAGCCGGAGGACGACCCCGGCGTGGCCCGAACAGGGTGCGGATTCAGGGGCGCAGCGTTGATCACATCGTGCTGACCGGCACTGAAGGGGACGAACTCTGCCTCGACCGAATTGCCGCGGGCGGGCCGGCAACCTCGGTGCGGCTGCACTCCGTCCAACAGCGCTGGCTCGGCTGACCCGTCTTGCGGATGCTCACCGAGCCGACGCCGTGCGTTCGAGTCCAAGGATCAGCGACAGCGCCGCTTCGACGTGCTCCATGTTCGCCGGAGTAACCGTTCCGATCCGGCGAACGAGCCGCGAGCCAACCACGGCCCGGACCGCTCTGCAGATGGCCCGGCTTGTCCGCTCGATGCCAGCGGAGGGTTGAATCTCGACACGGAGCGACGACGGAGCCAGCGAGCTCGACAACGGGACGACCACAATCAGCTCGTTTGGCACGCCCGTGGTCAAGTCGTCGACCGAGACGACGATCGCGGGACGGGCCTTGCCCGGTTCGCCTCCACGCCCCGCGCCGAGCGCCACGAGCCAGACGTCCCCGCGGCGCGGAGTCTCAGTCGAGCCCATCCCCGAGGGTGCCTTCCCACTCGCGGAGCTCGGCTTGGGCGTCGGCATTCTGCTCGTCGATGCGGTTAGCTTCGTACTCCGAACGCCAGATGGCCTCGCGCCGACGCTGATCGGCAATCTCATCAAGCAGCGCCGCGAGCGATAACCCGCGCTCGCGCGCCTGCTCAGCCAACAGATCCCGCGTCGCGCGGGCCACTCGGATAGTGCGCGTCTCCGCCGCCATAGCGCCAAAGGATAGCGCTCTATTTTGGCGCCTGAGTTGCAACCTCGTGGGCGACTCCCAATCTGGAGACCCCCCGATCTGGGCGGCGGCCACGGTCTTCACCAACTTCTACACGACCACGACGGCTGCCAGCGCCGACCGGTTGGCGTTCGTTCGGGAAGTGACCGGGTGGAGCGTTTCCAGGGGCCGCATGGCACGGGCGGGGCTGATGGTGGTGGACCGAGAGACCGGTGCGAACCTTGCACAGCTGCCGATGTCGTTCGGGCTCGCCCTCGCGACCGCACCTGCAGGCTGGCTGGACAGCGACACACTGCTGCTGCGTGTGGGCGACGAGCTCTTGTCCTGGGAGTTCGAGACCGGTGAGTTGCAACGCATCACGACGCTGGACGGCCCGGCGACCCTCTCCGCTGCCTCGGCGTTGATCGAGCGCTTTGGGCGGTAACACGACAGCTTGTCCATCTCCAGGCAACACCAGGGGCGGGCCGTTCGGCCGAGGGTTCGACGAATCGCTTGACGCCACATCCAGCCGTGCTTAGGTTCTCCGCACTTCGCGAGCGGGCTCGCCGGGCAGGGGGCCCAAACGCGAGTGAGAGGCTGGCGGACCGCTCCGCCGACCAGGCCGGTGATCTGTGGTGTTCGCTCGAGTGGGCGGGAACTCTTGTCGACCCGACGCCGCCCTGCTCGCAGTCCTGTTGACGCTTGCGCTCGGCGTGGCTTTCCTGGCTGCGGCGCCGTCCCCGGCACTGGCCGTAGACCGTGGCCCGGCGGTGGCGACGCCACAGGCGAAGGCCCCGCCACCGCCCCTTGGTGTCCACATGCAGCGGCGATACCGGGCCTTCGCGGCCAAGGTCATGGAACGCGGGAAGCTGCCCATCACCAAGGTGCAGGTGCGCTACAGGTCCGACCGTGACGCCGATTTCATCGTGCGGCGCCCGGACCAACAAGGAGTCGGTCTACGGGTGCCAGTACGCCGACGGCACGGCCGCGGCGATGCGCGTCCGGCTCGTCAAGGTCCGCTGACCGCGACGGGAGACCTCAGGGCACCAGGTACTCGCTGTCCCGGGCGTCGGTGATGCCCATGTGACCCGGCGCATGGCCGATCGCGAAGTCGGGCTTGGACTCCATCACCGCCGCTTGAGGTGTCACCCCGCAGGCCCAGAAGACGGGCACCTCGCCGGGGCGCACCTCCACCGGGTCGCCGAAGTCAGGCGCGTCGAGGTCCGTGACGCCGATCGCCTGCGGGTCGCCCACGTGCACGGGCGCGCCGTGCACCGCGGGGTAGCGGGCCGTCACCCGGACAGCGGTGGCGACCAAGGATGCCGGAACGGGACGCATCGACACCACCAGCGGACCGCCGAGACGACCCGCGGGAACGGTGCGCAGGGAGGTCCGATACATGGGCACGTTGACCCCCATCTCCTGGTGGCGCAGCGCCACCCCAGACTCGGCGAGGGCCGCCTCGAAGGTGAAGCTGCAGCCGATGAGGAAGGCGACCAGGTCGTCCCGCCACACCGCCCGCGCGTCGGTCACCTCGCCGACGAGCTCACCTCGCTCGAAGATCCGGTACGCCGGCAGGTCGGTGCGCAGGTCCCCGCCGAACAGCCTGGTGGACACCGCACCGGAGTCGGAGACGTCCAGCAGCGGGCACGGCCGCGGGTTGCGCTGGGCGTAGAGCAGCATGTCGTACGCGAGCACCCGAGGGACCGCGATCAGGTTCGTCTGCGTCCACCCCGCGCACCACCCGGCCGTCGGCACGCGCAGCCCGGCCCGAAACTCCGCCCGGGCGTCGGTAGGGCTCTTCCAGGCTGGCTCGGTCACGAGAACCCCTTCCCCTGGACGCGCCGGAAGCGCAGGTGCTGGCCCGGTCGGGCCTGTCCGACCCGGTCGACGTCGTCCGCCACGACCACTGCTATCACGGGATAGCCGCCCGTGACCGGATGGTCGGCCAGGAACAGCACGGGTTGGCCGCCGCTGGGCACCTGCAGGGCCCCGCGCACGACACCCTCGCTGGGCAGCTCGTCGTCCACCGCCCGATCGAGCGCGGGACCCTGCAGCCGCATGCCCACCCGGTTGCTGTCGCTCGTGACCTCATAGCTGGCCTGCAGCAGCGACTCGACCGCCGCCGGTGTGAACCAGTCGTCTCGCGGCCCGGTGACGACACGCAGCTCCACCTCGTCGTCGGGGGGCGCAGGGACCGCGGCCAGGTCGACGACCGGCCAGTCGCCCGGCGACGGCCCCACGGGCAGCACCGCACCCTGCTCGACGGGGGGCGGGCCCAGCCCGGACATGACGTCGGTCGCCCGGGACCCCAGCACGGGCGGCACATCGATGCCGCCGCGCACCGCGACGTACGAGCGGAGCCCGGCCGCCGGTGCCCCCACCGTCAGCACAGTCGCGTCGGGCAGGGCAACGACACTGTTCCCCGCAGCACCGCGGTCGTCCACGCTCAACGGCCCCACGGCACCGGTGACCGACACCAGCAGGTCGCCGCGCGCTCTCACCGCGAGGCCGCCGAGCGTCACCTCCAGGCCCGCGGCGTCCTCTGCGTTGCCGAGCAGCCGGTTGGCCAGCCGCAGGCTGCGCCGGTCCACCGCGCCGGACTCCCCGACACCGAGCCGGGCCAGGCCGGGCCGGCCGAGATCCTGCACGGTGGTGGCCGGCCCGGCCTGCTCGACGGCGAGCGCCTTCATCCGACGTCCCGAAAGCGGACCCGGGCGCCGGGGACGAGCAGGGCCGGCGGGTCACGGTCGAGGTCCCACAGCACCGCGTCGGTACGTCCGATGAGCTGCCAGCCGCCAGGGGAGTCGCGCGGGTAGACCCCGCTGAAGGGGCCGGCAAGTCCGACAGAACCGGTCGGAACGCGGGTGCGCGGGTCGTCGCGACGCGACACGTGCAACCGCTCATCGCCGCCGACGAGATAGCCGAATCCGGGGGCGAAGCCGACGAACGCCACCGTCCACTCGACGGAGGTGTGCAGGTCGACGACCTCGGCCTCGGGGAGCCCGGTGAGCCGGGCCACATCCGGCAGGTCGTCACCGTCGTAGCGAACCGGGATCTCCACCGGGGCGTGTTCGGGACGGGAGGAGCCGCCACGCGGGCGGGTGGACCGCAGCGTGCGCGCGACCGTGCCGACATCCGTCTTCGACGGGTCGAAGCGCACGAGCAGCGTGCTGGCAGCGGGGACGACGTCGACGACACCAGGTTGCGGCGTTTCCAGCAGCGCGCCGTAGAGGTCGAGCACCGCATCGAGGTCGTCCAGCTCGGCAAGCACCGCGGCATCCCCGCAAGGGAGCAGCCTCATGCGAAGGCGACGATGTCGACGCCCGCCTCGGACAGCGCCGCCCGCACCGCCCGACCCATCGCCAGCGCCCCCGGGCTGTCACCGTGCACGCAGATCGAGTCGGCGTGCACGTCGACGACGTCTCCGTTGACGGCCTCGACCTCGCCGAGCGTCGCCAACCGCACGCAGCGCCGCGCCACCTCGTCGACGTCGTGCAGCACGGCACCGGTGAGCCGGCGGGAAACGAGCCGGCCCTCCGGGGTGTACGCCCGGTCGGCGAACGCCTCCACGACGGTAGGCAGTCCCGCCTCGTCAGCCCGCCGCAGCCAGGCCGAGCCCGGCAACCCCAACACCGGCAGCGCGGGGTCGTAGGCCCGCACAGCCGCCACGACCGCGGCCGCCTGCTCCTCGTGCTCGACGATGGCGTTGTACAGCGCCCCGTGCGGCTTGACGTAGGCGACCCGGCTGCCGACAACCCGCGCGAACGCCTCCAGCGCGCCGAGCTGGTACAGCACGTCGGCGGTCAGCTCACCGGGCTCGACGTCGAGGAAGCGACGTCCAAATCCGGCGAGGTCGCGGTAGCCGACCTGCGCCCCGATGACCACACCGCGGGCGGCGGCATCGGCGCAAACCCGGCGCATGATCCGTGGGTCACCGGCATGGGCACCGCAGGCGACGTTGGCGCTGGTGACGACCTCGAGCAGCCCCTCGTCGTCGCCGAGCGTCCAGATCCCGTACCCCTCGCCAAGGTCGCTGTTGAGGTCCACGATGACGCCTCCAGTGCTCAGGACAGGTCGGCCAGACCGGTGAGCGAGTTGTATCCGAGGTAGACGGTGACGATCCACGCCAGCGCCCCGATGCCCACCAGCCAGCGTGGGTAGACGTAGCCGTGCAGCAGGTCCAGCCGCCGGGCGGCAACCCAGAGCAGCAGGCCGAGTCCGACGGGCAGGATCAGCCCGTTGAACGCCCCGGCGAAGATCAGCAGCTGGACGGGCGCGGCGCCGAGGACCGCCAGGAACAGCAGCACGCGCATGATCGCGGTCAACGCCATGCCGATGACCGAGCTGCGGGTGATCTCCTTGACGTTCTCCACACCGCGCACCCCGTTGTCCACCAGCCGGTGCGCGCCGGCGTAGACGATGTAGCCGCCGACGGTGCCGCCGATGAGGGTGGTGATGACCAGGAAGCTGACCGTCTCCGGAGCCACCGTCTGGACCAGCGCGTCCCCGACCGGCGGGCCCGAGGTGATGGCGACGTACGTGGTCAGCGCGATCATGACCACGCCCAGCACGATCACCAGCCGGTCCATCGCCAGCCCGGCCCGCCGCAGCAGGAAGATCACGATCGCCACCCCGGCCGAGATCGCGCCGCCGATCTTGGAATCGAGGCCAATGATCGCCTCGAGGCCTAGCGAGGTGCCCGCGACGTTGCCGATGTTGAAGACCAGCCCGCCGATCACGTCGAGGGCGGCGAGCAGGAAGCCGGCGCCCGGCAGCACGCTGTTGGCGAGGTCTTGAGCGCGGCGGCCGGCAACGCCGATGATCCGCCAGATGTTGAGCTGGATCGCGATGTCCACGAGGACGGACACGAGGATGGCGAACGCGAAGGCCGCCCGCAGCTGGTCGGTGAAGGTGGTGGTCTGGGTGATAAACCCGGGGCCCGACCGCCGAGGTGGCCATCAGGAACATCGCGCCCACGAACCGGGCGCGGCCCGAGGAGGCCAGCTGGGTGGGCTGCGACCCTGCAGCGCCGTCGGCGCCCGTCCGGCCGTCGGCGCCCGTCCGGCCGTCGGCGTTCTCTGACATCGGGTCCTCCCGGGGGCGGGCTGGTGACGGAGAACGGCCGTACGGATCGTTCAAAACACGCCGGCCATTCGCGATCCCAAGCCTCCTGGCCAGCAACCGGCTCGTCAAGGTCCGCTGAGAGGACGACAATCCAAGGACCGCAGTATCGTCGCGGATCATCGGCAGCGCGTGGGACTCATCGGCGGGCGGCGTACTGCGTCTTCCGTCCGGGCGGTTGCTGCGAGGCCGCGGGCTCCGCCGACCTGAGCCCGACGGCCCGCCGCCCGGCTTCGCCCTGCACCTGCTCGGTCGGCGGCCGCCTCCGACCGCCTGGGAGTCGCGCTGGGTCAGGTGGCGCGACTACGGCCTGCCCCGAGACCGCGACGATGCCGTCGACGCGCTGCGGGAGGCTTGGGGCCGAGCCGAGCACGACCGGGTGGAGATTGCCTGCGCAGGCGGGCGAGGTCGAACCGGCACCGCGCTGGCCTGTGTCGCCGTGCTGGACGGCGTACCGGCTGACCGGGCCGTGCACTTCGTCCGACGGCACTACGACACGCGTGCGGTGGAGACGCCGTGGCAGCGCCGGCACGTCGCCCGCTTCCCGTCCCGGTAGCTCCCCGATCAGGTCTTGCAACTCGCTCGGAGTCGCACTACTGAGCGGTTAGCTGCCCTTCGGTCCTCCTGCGATCCGATAGGACTCGTGCAGCAGCTCGCCGAGCTCGGCGGCGTCCACGTGGTCGAGGCGCACGAGAACGAGCCGGGGCGATCTGTCGTGGTGCGGGGTCCAGAAGAAGGTCTCCGGTGCGCTGCCCGCCAGCGCCTCCCGCTCGGCTGTCTTCACCGTGACCACCCCGGCCTCCCACATGCGCGCCATCAGCCTGCGGGCGAACCAGGCGGGTTGGTCCCAGCTGGTGCGCTCTGTCACCCCCGGCATGGCGAGGCAGAGGCGGCGGACGTCGTCCTCGGTGGTCATCCCGCCACTGTTGCGCCTCCCGCGTCAGACCTCCAACCCAGCAGCGATGACCGCGCTGGCGTCGTGGGGCTGGTGCCCGCCGGCCGCACCCAGGTGGCGTCCACTGCGGACGCGACGGCAGAAACCGCCTCTCGACCATCGAAGTCCATTCATATTTCAACTATCATCGAGGTCGTGGGGACAGGCCCCACTCGACAGCGCGGCATGAGGATGGGACAAGCGATGACGACAACCAGCCGCCTGGACGCTAGCCAGGCCCCCTCTGTGACGGCCACGGATGCGTCGCGGATCCTGCCGGCGACCACGAACATGTCGGCGGTCACGCTGCACGCCGCCGACCCCGACCGCTTGGCGACGTACTACCGCGACGCGCTCGGCCTGGTGGGCGTCGCCACCGAGGATGCGAGCCCGGCAGCCAGGCGAGGTCGAGCCGGCCGCATCGTGCTCGGCAGCGGCGACACCCCGCTGGTCGTGCTGGACCACACCCCCGACCTGCCACTGGCGCGACCGGGCCAGGCGGGGCTGTTCCACACCGCACTGCTCTTCCCTGACCGGTCGTCGCTGGCCGCGACGGTTGCTCGGACCGCTCGCCACCCGCGGTCGCGGTTCGTCGGCTCGGCCGACCACCTGGTGTCCAACGCGTTCTACTTCACCGACCCGGAGGGCAACGGCATCGAGCTGTACTGGGACCGCCCCCGCGACACCTGGGCCGGCCCGGACGGGCGGCTGCGGATGGACACCCTGCCGCTGGACCCGAACTCGTTCCTGACCGAGCACCTCGACCGGGCAGACGTCGCACCCGACGCGGTGGCTGACATCGGACACGTCCACCTCAAGGTCGGTGACCTCGCCCGCGCCAAGGAGTTCTACGCCGACGTCCTCGGCTTCGAGGTGACTGCCGACCTGCCCGGCGCGCTGTTCGTCTCCGCCGGCGGGTACCACCACCACCTGGGCATGAACACCTGGCAGAGCGCCGGCGCCGGACCCCGGGCAGCCACGATCGGGCTGGGTCAGGTCGCTGTCGCCGTGCCCGACCGCGACGGTCTGTCGAGCCTGGCAGCCCGGCTGCGCGGCCACCGGATCGACGTCCGCGACGACGGGCAGTCGTTGCGGTTCGAAGACCCGTGGAAGAGCCTGATCGAGGTCAGCGTGGCCGGCTGACACCCCAGCGGCAGGGCAGGCGGACGGTTGCCCGCGGCATGGCTGCTATCGCCCGCCGCGACGCGCCTGCTGGACGTCGAGCTGGCGCTCGACCTCCCTGGGCTGCAGGTCGCGCTGCAGCGCCGACCAGACCAGCTCGGCCTGGCTACGCGGGGCCAGCCCGTCGACCGGCTGGTCGGCGTCCAAGTTCGTCGGAAAGGCGTACCCCTCGGCGGACGCGGCAACGACGTTGCGCACGTGCGTCTCGTCCGCACCCGCCGCCATGGCCCGGGCCAGCGCCGGGTACAGCGCCTTGGACATCGCCGTACGGTCGACGGTCTCCATCGCCCGGCCGAACGCCGACGACACCTGCAGCAGGTTCGCCATCCGTCGCACGTCGCTGGAGCGGTTCGTGCCGGCGCCGTGGAAGACCGCCGGGTTGAAGAACGCCGCGTCCCCCTTTTCCAACGGCAGCTGGACGTAGTGCTCCACGAAGTAGTCGGTGAAGTCGGGCCGGTGGAAGGCGAGGTAGCCGGCCGGGTAGGTCTGCGAGTAGGGCAGGTACATGGTCGGGCCGGTCTCAAGCGGCATGTCGCAGTGCGCCACCGCGCCCTGCAGCGTCAACGCAGGCGTCAGCAGGTGCGCGTGCGCCGGGTAGGCGCGCGCCTGTGCCGCAGCCATGAACCCCAGGTGGTAGTCGCGGTGCGCCGTCTGCGCGGTGCCGCCGGGGTTGACCACATTCACCTGGGACGTGACCTGGTACGCCGGGCCGAGCCACGCCTCAGACACCAGCGCCAGTGCCTCGCAGCCGTAGTACTCAGCGAATTGCTGCGGCGCGCGGACCGCGAACTTGTCCAGCGCCCCCCAGACCCGGTCGTTGGCGCCGGGCCGGGCGAAGTGGTCGCCACCGCGGACGCCCGCCGCCTTCTGCTCGACGATCATCGCGTTGAACACCCCGGTGGCCCGGTCGACGACCGCTGGCTCGACCGCGCGCTTGAAGACGACGATGCCCGGGCCGTCGGCCAGCGCGCGCACGAGCTCGGACTGCATCTCCCGCCGTCCCGGTGCGCTCGCGACTCGATCGTGCAGCCGGTCGCCATAGACCACGATGTTGTTCTCGACCCGCTCGGCGCACGGGTAGTCGTCCGGGTCGGTGGTGCGCTCCACCAGGGCGCGGAAGTCGTCCAGCGAGCAGTCGGCGTCGCTGAGCCAACCACCAGCTGGCCCGAGGGTCGTAGAGGGTGGTGCGGTGGCTGCGGTCATCGGCTGGTCCCCCTTTTGTGTTGGTAGGCGTCGCGCGTGCCGCTTAGGCCCGTGCAGTCCCGTTTTCGGCTGTTGGTCGACATCGAACCAGACCGGTAGACCGACCCGCGGACCGAGTACCACCGTCGCCGGCGAGCTGCTCACCGAGACCGTGAGCCGCGGGGGGCCGTACGCTCTGACAGCCTGGACCGGTGACATCCGACGGCCAGCGACCACCGGCCGCCTCCGTGCGCCGGTGGCGGCGTCGGCTGGCCGACGAGCGGGCCGAGGCCGAGCTGTACCGCTCGCTGGCCGCCCGGAGAAGCGGCGAGGACCGCGCGATCCTGTTGGGCATCGCCGACGCCGAGACCCGGCACGCCGCGCACTGGGAACGGCTGCTCGGCGACGACGTCGGCCGGGCCCAGCCGGGCAGCCTGCGCACCCGCGCGCTGATCGCGCTGGCCCGGCGGTTCGGATCGGTGTTCGTGCTGGCGCTGGTCCAGCAGGCAGAGACCCGGACGCCGTACGACGCCGATCTCGACGCGACCCGGTCGATGGCCGCCGACGAGCGGCTGCACGTCGAGGTGGTGCGGGGGCTGGCGGCGCGGGGGCGGGCGCGGGTGTCGGGCACCTTCCGGGCCGCGGTGTTCGGCGCCAACGACGGGCTGGTCAGCAACCTCGCCCTCGTGCTGGGAGTCACCGGCGGTGGACTGGCCGCCAGCGGCATCCTGCTCACCGGTCTCGCCGGGCTGCTCGCGGGCGCGCTGTCGATGGGCGCTGGCGAGTGGATCTCGGTGCGCTCTCAACGTGAGCTGCTCAGCGCCTCCGCCCCCGACCAGGCCACCCAGGAGCTGGTCTCCCACCTCGACGTGAACGCCAACGAGCTGGCCCTGGTGTACCGCGCCCGCGGGATGAGCGCCGACGAGGCGGAGCGCCGCGCCGCGGCGGTCCTGCACAGTCAGGAGCCCGCGCACGACGCGTCGTCCACCGATGCCCTGGATGCGGTGGGCTCTGCCGTCGCAGCGGCGGTGTCCAGCTTTGCCTTCTTCGCCAGCGGAGCAGCCGTCCCCGTGCTGCCGTACGCGTTCGGGATGTCTGGCTGGATGGCGGCCGGCAGCGCCTGCGTGCTGGTCGGGGCGGCATTGCTGTTCACCGGTGCCATCGTCGGCATCCTGTCCGGCGGACCGCCACTGGCCCGCGCGGTGCGCCAGCTGGCCATCGGTCTCGGCGCCGCCGGTATTACCTACGCGCTGGGTACGGTCGCCGGCGCCGTACTCGGGTGAGCGGGTGTGCCTCCCTTCGCTCGCGCCCGCCCCGCCCAAGAGTTGTCACCGCCACGTTGCGTTAGAACGCAACATGGCGGTGACAACTTTTCAGGCGGGGGCGGGGCGGGCGGTGCCGCGCGCGACCTCGGCCGCGAAGACGGCGTAGAACACGGTCATGATCGCGCACCCCCACCACGTCACGTTCGACATGCCGAAGGCCAGGAAGCCGGCCACCACCGCCAGCGGTGCCCACCAGCGCACCAGGCCGGCCCGCCACGCGGCTGCGGCGGCGACCGGCAGGGCCAGCATGAACCCGACCGAGCCGGGCACCACGATGGCGGGCAGGCCCCACATCGTGGTCTCAATCAGCTCACTCACCCGCTGCGTGGTCTCGGCGCCGGCGACCTGGGTGAGAGCGGAGTCGTAGAAGTCGACCGGCAGGAAGCCGGGGATGGTGGTGAGGCCGAGCCAGCCCAGCAGCGCACCGATGTTGGCCAGCCACACCCCCCGGCCCCGGACGTGGCCGGCGAGCAGGATGGGGGGCAGCAGCCAGAACGCGTACGAGTAGTGCAGACCGACGGACTTCCACTGCAGCGGGTCGGGGTTGGCCGCGTACGCCTCGAACAGTGCTCGCCCGTCCTCGCCCACAGCAGGGTCCGCCGCGGCGCCGACGATCGCGAACAGGCCGGCGAGTACCGGGGCGGCGATCAACACCCACCGGCGAACCGACAGACCCGACCGGGCCAGCCCGGGGCGTTTGACCCCTGGCGGTGCCCCGGCGGTAGGGGTGACGGTGTCAGCGCTTCTCGTGCTCATGGATCCTCCTCGACGACGACACCTCAACGGTGCCGCCGCCGAAGGGCGGGCACATCGGCTGCCGGAGCGATCTGGCTTCTCAGCCGGGCGACGGAGATCCGTCAGTCAGGGTCTCCCCCGCGACGACGAGCCCGGACTCGTACGCGGCGATCACCGCCTGCACCCGATCCCGGACCCCGAGCTTGGTGAGCACGCTGCTGACGTGGGTCTTCACGGTCGCGTGCGAGACCACCAGCTGCTCGGCGATCGCGGCGTTAGACAGCCCCCTCGCGAGCAGCACGAGGATCCCCCGCTCACGCGGGGTCAGGGAGCCCAGCGCCATCAGGGAGCCGGAGGCTTCGGGAGAGGGCGAGCGCACGAAGGCCTCGACGACGCGCCGGGTCACCCCCGGCGCGAGCACCGCCTCTCCGGCGGCCACCACCCGCACGGCGTCGCAGAGGTCCTCGGCCGGCGCGTCCTTGAGCAGAAAGCCGGACGCCCCCGCGCGCAGTGCCGCGAAGACGTACTCGTCGAGGTCGAAGGTGGTGAGCACCAGGATCCGGGTCGGCACGCCGGCCGCGACCAGGGCCCGCGTGGCGGAGATGCCGTCCAGCACCGGCATCCGGATGTCCATCAGCGCCACGTCCGGGCGCAGCCGCCCGATCTCGGTGACGGCCTGCTCGCCGTTGGCTGCCTCGCCCACCACCTCCAGGTCGGGCTCGCGGGTCAGCAGTGACCGGAACCCCGTGCGCACCATCCCCTGGTCGTCGGCCACCACGACGCTGGTCATCGTCGCTCCCGCACCGGCAGCCTGGCCAGCAGCCGGTAGCCGCCGCCGGGGCGGGCTCCGGTCTCGACTTGGCCGCCGTACAGCCCGACCCGTTCGCGGATGCCGACCAGGCCGTGCCCGCCGGCACCACCGCGTGGACCGCGCCCGTCGTCCTCGACCACCACGTCGAGCATCGTGTCGCCGTGGCGCAGCGTCACCCATGCCCGCTGGGCCCCGGAGTGCCGCAACGCGTTGGTCAGCCCCTCCTGGACTATCCGGTACGCCGCCAGGTCCACCCCGGGCGGCAAATCGGTCACCTCGCCCTCCCGGCGCAGCTCGACGTCGAGCCCTGCCGAGCGGATCCGGGTGAGCAGCGCCTCGACCTCGTTCAGGCCGGGCTGCGGTGCCAGCGAGAGGCGCTCGCCGTCGCCGCGCAGCATGCCGAAGAGCCGTCGCATCTCCGCCGAGGCCTGCCTGGCGGTCGTCTCGACCGCGGCCAGGTCGCGCGCCTGCTGTTCCTGATCGGGGGGCAGGTTCAGGCGTATCGCCTGGGTCTTGATCGTCACCACGCTGAGCGAGTGCGAGACGATGTCGTGCAGCTCGCGGGCGATCCGGGCGCGCTCCTGCTCGGCGACTGCGGCCGCGTGCTGCTCCTGGTCGCGCTCCGCCTGGGCGGCGCGCTCCTCCGCCGCGGTCGTCCTCACGGCCCGGGCGCGAAACCCGACGCCGACGGCGAACGGCCCCACGACGAACACGACCAGGGCCCCCACGTCGCTCGGCTCGAGCCCGGAGGCGTACATGGCACCGAGGAGGGGCAGGCCGACCGCGGCCAGCCCGAGCCAGCTGCGCGGCGGGGCAAGCTCGGCGCCGACGGTGAACGACACCAGCACCATCGCCAGCAGGGTCGAGAACTGGTCGTTCGGGTTGATCGCGACGTTGCCGGCGACCACCGCGACCGCGACTGCGATCGGCCAGCGGCGTCGCCACGCCAGCGAGGCCATCACCGGCACGGCGATCAGCGCGTGCACCACCGGTGGACGGGTGGTCTCGCTGTAGATCGCCTCGAAGATCGTCGCCACCACGAATACGGCGGCAAGCAGCGCGTCACCGAGTGCGGGCGTGAGGCGCACGTGTCGGTGCGCCACACCTGCAGGGGGCAGGGCCCCGGTCATGAGTCGAAGTTAGCCGCACGTGGACGCACCCCGCATCGGCCACGCGACGGACCCCGCAAAGTTGTCACCGGCACGTTGCGTTAGAACGCAACGTGGCGGTGACAACTCTTCGGACAGGCGCTACCACGGACGCCAGCGGCGGCGGCCAGCGGGTGAGGTGGTCGGGCCGGGTTGCGCCCGCTCCGCCTCCCGCTCCACCCGCAACTGCTCGCGCCGAGCCTGCAGCCGTGCCCGCCAGCCGGCCACCTCGGCGTCGACATCGCGGGTGGGCGTGACGGCCGGCGGGCCGCGGTGACGGCCGCCCGGCGCAGCCGCCGCTCATGGTCGCGCCCTGTCGGCCGCTCCCTCATCGACACACCCCTCGCCGTGCCTGCGGACGGGCGCCGATTCTACCGGCCGGGCGCACTCACTCGAACGGG
>JBBSNM010000055.1:0-18637 GCA_038232655.1 Propionibacteriales bacterium
CGAAGGTTGTCCTCGATGCGGGTGTTGTACCGCTCGGAGGCGGCGACCCCGGCCGCGAACAGCGCCCGCCCGTCCAACGCGACCCACCGCGGCGACCCGTCTTCCAAGTCGACTGTGGCGCGGACCTTGTTGGACACCGCCACATGGGTGTGCAGGTCCGGATCGCCCAGCCGAGAGTCCCGATGGTCGAACGAGGCAGCGATCAGCCCATGGGTCTCGACCTGGGCGACACCGCCGCCGCCCAACCGGGTGAACGCCGCCTGCTGCTCCAGCCAGCCCAGCACGTCGGCGACCGCGTCGCGGTGCGCCGCCTGCACCTCACCCCGGACCGTGTCGCCGGCGAGACCCCACAGCACCGACACCGACTTCACCGGGGTGAACACCAGGTCGTAGCCGGCCACCGCACGCCGGGTGCTGTCGGCGTAGACCGGGAACGGCCGACCCAACGACGCCACCCGCGCCGCCTCCCGCGGCGAGCCGCCCAACGCCTGCTCGGCGGCGACGATGTGCTCGGCGTCGGGATGCATCCCCTTCCCGAACAGCGCCACCATCTGCCGCTCCGACACCGGCCCGGACACCCCCACGTCGGCCGCACCCGCCCCCAGCCACCGGCCCGGCGGGGTGCCCGTCGCGGTGTAGTAGCCCGCCAAACCCGCACCCCCGCGCCGCTGGTCGGCCGAGGCGACCTGACGGGTCAGATACCGGTAGCCATCCCCAGCCGACAGCTTGTGCACCGTCATCACCGGACCGACACCCCCGAGGTCGCCGGCGTCCGTGCCAGATTCCTGCCAGATCGCACGGCTAACCGACGACACTCGGGTCCGCTCACGGAGAGACGAGCAGCGCGACGAGCGGCCTGACGCTCGGGCGGCGAACCGCCGGTTACCTGCACTTCCTTTGCAAGGCGGGGGTTGAGGGTTCGAGTCCCTTCGTCTCCACCAACCGGCGTGCAGGGCGACGAACTCGCCGGGGGTGATGCCTACGACCGTGAGAAATCGCGGATGGAGTGGGGCTGATCCGCGTATCCGAGCGTCGCCGCGACCTCGCCGAGGGTCGTCGAGCGCCTCCGGAGACGTTCGGTCGACTCTTGTAGCCGTCGACGCTGGATGAGCCACTTCGGCGTCAGGCCGAGCCGGCGACGTACGAGCCGTTGCAGCGCACGCTCGGACACGCCGAGGGCGTCGCAGACTTGCGCCACCCGGGTGACGGTCGGTGGCCGCGTACACCGATCGGTCCCGGACGTCGAACATCAAGGTGCACACCGTGGCCCGGCTGCTGGTCGACGCCGTCGGTCACGGTGCCGAGCTGGCCAGCCCGGACACCCCGCGCTGGTTGAGCTCGCGGAAAAACGGCGCGGTCACCAGCTCGTCGCCTGTCGGCGACGCTCCGCCGCACCCACCCGCGGGCACGTGACGCACGCGGCCACCTCCGGGACGCGGTAGAGGTAGCAGCAGCTGTAGCGCCGCCGGGTCCAGTGCGACCGCCCCCGCTCGTCGACGATCTGGTGCAGCGTGGAGCCACCGACCAGCGGGGGAGCCCGCAGGACGAGGTCGGCCTCATCGGCGGCCCGCGACATGTCCCCACTGACCCACCCGGCGGCCAGGAACGCCACGTCGACGGCGTCGGTGACCGCGGCCCACAGCCCCCGGCGGCCGATCCGCGTCGTCGGTGCGTAGACCGCCAGCAGCTGCCGGGCATGGGCCACCACCCGGGCGCGCAGCAGCCTCGCCAGCACGTCGAGGTCATCGAGCACCCGTGCCGACGAGTCGCCGGCGGCCGGATCGTCGGGCAGGCAGCCGAAGCCGGTGGATGTGACGGCGGTGGTGTCGGCGGGGGAGCCGGGGACGCCCAGACGCAGCCAGACCCGGTCGGGCGTCAGCTCGGGCACCCGGCGGTCGAGGTGGAACACGCCGACCGCGGGCAGCGCGATCGCGGCCAGCCACCAGTCGAGCACCAGGCCCTGGCCGGTGAGCCGGCCGTCGTCGACACCCCCGCCGTACGCGGCGGCGGCGTCCTGCTGCCAGCCGACGAGCCGGCCCGGCCGGTCGAGCAGGTCGCTGCAGACCACCCACCCCGCGCGCTCGTCGGTCGTGGTTGTCAGCCTCGTCCAGGAGATGCCGGCGTCCAGCCGGGCCAGGCTCTGGGCCATCGTTGCCACGCTGCCGACGCTATCGTCGGCCCATGCCGCAGACAGTCAGAGGAGTCGTTGCCCACGCCAAGGGCGAGCCGGTCACCCTGGAGCAGATCGAGGTGCCAGACCCCGGACCCGGTGAGGTGGTGGTCTCCGTGCAGGCCTGCGGGGTGTGCCACACCGACCTGCACTACCGCGAGGGCGGCATTAACGACGAGTTCCCCTTCCTGCTCGGGCACGAGGCGGCCGGGCACGTCGAGCAGGTCGGCGCCGGTGTTGTCGACGTCGCTGTCGGTGACTTCGTGGTGCTCAACTGGCGCGCGGTCTGTGGCAGCTGCCGAGCCTGCAAGCGCGGGCGCCCCTGGTACTGCTTCGCCACCCACAACGCCAGCCAGCCGATGACCCTCGCCGACGGCACCGCGCTGTCGCCCGCCCTGGGGATCGGCGCCTTCGCCGACAAGACGCTCGTGCACGCCGGGCAGTGCACCAAGGTCGACCCGGCCGCCTCACCGGCGGCCGCGGGGCTGCTGGGGTGCGGGGTGATGGCGGGCCTAGGCGCAGCGATCAACACTGGCGGGGTGACGCGGGGGGATAGCGTGGCCGTGCTCGGCTGCGGCGGGGTGGGCAACGCCGCGATCGCCGGTGCCCGGCTGGCCGGTGCCGCCACGATCGTCGCCGTCGACATCGACGCGAAGAAGCTGCGCTGGGCCGAGGGCCTCGGCGCCACCGACACCGTGGACGCGACCGCCGGCGACGTGGTCGAGGCGATCCGGGAGCGAACCGGCGGGTTCGGCGCCGACGTGGTGATCGACGCCGTCGGGCGCCCCGAGACCTGGACGCAGGCCTTCTACGCCCGCGACCTCGCCGGCACCGTGGTGCTGGTCGGCGTGCCCACCCCGCAGATGACGGTGCAGCTGCCGCTGCTCGACGTCTTCGGCCGGGGCGGTGCGCTGAAGTCGAGCTGGTACGGGGACTGCCTGCCCGAGCGCGACTTCCCGATGCTCGTCGACCTCTACCAGCAGGGCCGGCTCGACCTGGACGCGTTCGTGTCCGAGACCATCGGCATCGACGACGTCGAGGCAGCGTTCGACAAGATGCATCGCGGCGAGGTGCTGCGTTCGGTGGTCATGTTCTGAGCAGCACCCGCAGCCTGAGCAGCACCCGCAGCACGACGCACGACGGCGCGGGCCGCCTCACTGGGGTCGACGCCGCCCGGGGGGTCGCCCTGGTGGCGATGATGGCGGTGCACGTGCTGCCCGGCATCGACCCCGACGGCACCCTCACGCTCACCGACAGCATCGCCCGCGGCCGCGCGTCTGCCGCCTTCGCCGTGCTAGCGGGCGTGGCGCTGAGCCTGGCCCACGGGGGGCGCACCCCGCTCAGAGCCGGCGCCTGGGCAGGAGCCGGAGCCGGCCTGCTGGTCCGCTGCGTGCTGATCGGCGCGCTGGGGCTGACCCTCGGTGGCCTCGACTCCGGGGTGGCGGTGATCCTCACCTACTACGCCGTGCTGTTCGCCCTCGCCGCGCCCCTGCTCGCCCTGCGCGCGGCGACCCTGGCCCGGCTGGCCGCCGGCTGCTGCCTGCTCGCACCGGCGGCCGCCCAGCTGCTGCGGGCCGACCTGGCACCCAAACGCGGCCCCAGCCCCTCCTGGGGCGACCTCGCCGACCCGGGGACGCTGGTCGCCGAGCTCACGTTGACCGGCTACTACCCCGTGCTGGTGTGGACGACGTACCTGTGCGCGGGTCTCGCGATCGGCAGGCTGCAGCTGACCGCGCGCCGGGTCGCCGCTGGCGTGCTGGTGGCCGGCGCAGTCCTCGCGACCGGCAGCGTGCTGGCCTCGCGGTGGCTGGTGGCTCGCGGCATCGACAGCGGCGCGCTGCCGGCCGATGCCGCCGAGGTGTCGTTCAGCGGGACCGTCCCCACCGACAGCTGGTGGTGGCTGGCGGTCGACTCACCGCACACGGGCACCCCGCTGGACCTGGCGCACACGACCGGCACCGCGCTGCTGCTGCTGGGCGCGCTGCTGCTGGTCGCCCGCCCGGCCGGGTGGCTGCTGCTGCCGCTGGTGTGGACCGGCAGCATGACGCTGA
This sequence comes from Propionibacteriales bacterium, assembly GCA_038232655.1. Classification (GTDB taxonomy): domain Bacteria; phylum Actinomycetota; class Actinomycetes; order Propionibacteriales; family Nocardioidaceae; genus JACCVL01. The sequence goes on from JBBSNM010000055.1 coordinate 4,222, forward strand.
CCCTCTACAGCGCGCACGTGGCCGCGCTGGCGAGCGGCTTCGGCCCCGCAGACCCCGAGCGGCTGTACCTGCTGCATCTGCTCGTCGCGGTGGCGCTGGCGGTGGGCTGGCGGTCCTGGCACGGCCGTGGTCCGCTCGAGCAGCTGGTCTCCTGGCCGTCGCGGGCCACGGCCCGGGTCGTGGCAGGCCAGCAGGTTGGCTAACGTGCGGGGATGGTCAGCAACGTCGGCATCGACCGGGTCGTCACGTCCGGCACCTTCTCGCTCGACGGCGAGACGTTCGACGTCGACAACAACGTGTGGGTCGTCGGCGACGACCGCCAGGTCGTCATCGTCGACGCCGCGCACGACTCGCGGCCGATCATCGACGCGGTCGGCGAGCGCGAGGTCGTCGCCCTGGTGCTCACCCACGCGCACGACGACCACATCAGCGCCGCCGCCGACGTCCGGGCCGCCACCGGTGCCCCGACGTGGTTGCACCCCGACGACCGGATGCTGTGGGAGGCCGTCTACTCGACCCCGCCTCAGCACGATCTGCTGGACGGCACTGCCCTGCACGTCGGCGGCATCGAGCTGACAGCGCTGCACACCCCGGGCCACTCGCCCGGCAGCTGCTGCTTGCACGCGCCGTCGCTTGGGGTGCTCTTCAGCGGCGACACCCTGTTCGACGGTGGACCGGGCGCCACCGGCCGGTCGTACTCCGACCGCCCGACGATCGAGGCCTCCATCCGCGGGCGGCTGTTCGCCCTGCCACCGGACACGGTGGTGCACACCGGGCACGGCACCGACACCACCATCGCCGCCGAGGCGGCGCGGACCTGGTAGCGGCCGTCCCGCGTGGGGACGGTCCGCTCGGGGTGAGAGCATGGACGTCGATCGACCCGGCAGCATCATCGGCCAACCGGAGGCACCCGTGACCCACCACCCCGACGCCCTGCACGGCCAGTCGCTGGCCGACTTCGACCCCGAGGTCGCCGCCGCCGTCGACGCCGAGCTGCGCCGCCAGCAAACCACCCTGGAGATGATCGCCAGCGAGAACTTCGCTCCGGTGTCGGTGCTGCAGGCCCAAGGCAGCGTGCTCACGAACAAGTACGCCGAGGGCTACCCGGGCAAGCGCTACTACGGCGGCTGCGAGCACGTCGACGTCACCGAGACGCTCGCGATCGAGCGGGTCAAGGCGCTCTTCGACGCCGAGTACGCCAACGTGCAGCCGCACTCGGGTGCGCAGGCGAACGCAGCGGCCATGCACGCGCTGATCACCCCCGGCGACACGATCCTCGGTCTCGACCTGGCCCACGGCGGCCACCTCACCCACGGCATGCGGCTCAACTTCTCGGGCAAGCTCTACCGGGTCGTCGCCTACCACGTCCGCGAGGACACCTCCACCGTCGACATGGACGAGGTGCTCTCGCTGGCCAAGGAGCACCAGCCCAAGCTGATCATCGCCGGCTGGTCGGCCTACCCCCGCCAGCTCGACTTCGCCGCGTTCCGGCAGATCGCCGACGAGGTGGGCGCGACGCTGATGGTCGACATGGCGCACTTCGCCGGCCTGGTGGCCGCCGGCCTGCACCCCAGCCCGTTGCCGCACGCCGACGTGGTCACCTCGACCACCCACAAGACGCTGTGCGGGCCCCGCGGCGGGCTCGTGCTGACCAACCGCGGCGACCTGGCGAAGAAGTTCCAGTCGGGCGTGTTCCCCGGTCAGCAGGGCGGGCCGCTCGAGCACGTGATCGCGGCCAAGGCGGTGGCGTTCAAGGCCGCCGCCACCGAGGAGTTCAGGGACCGCCAGCGCCGCACCGTGCAGGGCGCCCGACAGGTCGCCGAGCGGCTGAACGCCCCCGACATGGCCGAGGCGGGTGTCTCGGTGCTCACCGGCGGCACCGACGTGCACCTGGTGCTGGTCGACCTGCGCGACTGCGACCTCGACGGCCGGCAGGCCGAGGACCGGCTGCATGAGATCGGCATCACCGTCAACCGCAACGCGGTCCCCTTCGACCCCCGCCCCCCGATGGTGACCTCGGGGTTGCGCATCGGCACGCCCGCCCTGGCCACCCGCGGGTTCGCGGACGAGCAGTTCGCCGAGGTCGGTGACATCATCGCCGGTGCGCTGCACCCGCGGCGGTCCGACGACGAGCTCGACGCGCTGCGCGCCCGCGTCACCGGGCTCGCCGAGGCGTTCCCGCTGTATGCCGACATCGTCCCCTTCACCGCCTGAGGCGGTGGGCTGGGCGCCGCTGCGCGCGCCGGCCATGCTGGCCCTGCACGCCCTGCTGGTCGTGGCGCTGCTCGGCACGGGGTTGCTGGGCTGGTGGCAGTTCGACGCCTGGCGGTTGGAGCAGGCCGACGACGCCCGTGAGCGGCTGCAACGCACGGCGGTGCCGCTGGGCGCTGTGCTGGGCCCCGACGAGCCGCCCGCCGGTGAGGACGTCGGTGTGCCGGTGATCGCCGAGGGGCGCTACGCCCCGGCCGACGAGCAGTTCCTGGTCTCGCGCCCGGCCGGCGACCTGCCCAAGGGTTACTGGGTGCTCAGCCCGCTGCGCATCGAGGCCACCGGCTCGAGGCTGCTGGTCGTACGCGGGTGGACGCCGCGGTCCGCGCCGCTGCCGCCGGTGCCGGCGGGGCCGGTGAGCGAGGTGGGCGTGCTGCAACCCGGTGAGGACGGCTCGGGGACGGTCTCACCGCGGCGCGTGGTCCCCGCCGTGCGGATCCCCGCGCTGGTCGGGCAGACCAGCGGCGACCTGTACGGCGCCTACCTGCTGCGTACGGTGGCGCCACCCAACGACCCGGCAACCCAGTTGCAGCTGGTCCCACCGCCATCGGCCGGCCCCTCGTGGAGGGCCGGGCTTCGCAACCTGGCCTACGCGGCGCAGTGGTGGCTGTTCGGGGTGTTCGCCCTCGTGCTCTGGTGGCGGATGTGCGTTGACCGGCTGGCGTCGGCGCGCCTGGAGGCCACCCCTGCCCGGGTAGCCTCGCCGTCGTGAACGCCGCGCTGACCCGCTACCGGGTGATGGCCTACGTGGTGGGTGTGCTGCTGGTCGTGCTGGTCCTCGTCGGGGTCCCGCTGAAGTACCTGGCGACGCCGGGCACCGGCCCGCAGGAGGTCGGCGAGTGGATAACGACCTATCTGGGGGTCGCGCACGGCTGGCTGTACATGGTGTTCCTGGTGGCCGCGGCGCTGCTCGCCCGGCAGGCCCGCTGGAGCGTCCCCTTCACCATCGCCACGCTGCTGCTGGGCACCGTCCCGCTGGCCAGCTTCGTCGCCGAGCGGCGGGCCACCGCCCACACCCGCGAGCTGCAGGTCAGCTCTTCTCGTCCTCGCTAGCCGCCTCGTCGTCGGCGTCCGCGGTGTCCGCTGCGTCGACCGGCTCGGCCACCACTTCGAGCTTGTCGTCAGTGTCGGCCACCGGGTCGACCACCGGGTCGACCACCGGGTCGACGGCCTCGGCACCGGCAGCGTCGGCGCCCGGCGGGGGCGGTGTCGGCGTGGTGGGGATCCGGACGGGCTCGGGCGCCGTGAACTCCCGGGCCTTGCTGGCGACGAACGCGGCCACACCGGCCAGGCCTAGGGCGATCACGATGTTTCGCAGCCAGTGCCGCTCGGGCTTGGCCGGCTCCAGCCCGACGGCCGTCCGTGCCCGGTCGGCGGCCAGCTGGCCACGCTTCTTGGCCTGCTTGCGTGCCTTGCGGGTGCGCTTGTCGGCGTCCTTCAATGCCTGCTGACCTCGCTCGCGGGCTCCGTGGCCGCGTGCTCGGGCTTCCTCCCGGGCGGCCTCGGCGGCGGCGGCCGCGCTGGCGGCGAGCGTGGCGGCCGTGGCGGCGACGGCCGGCTGCACCTCGTTACGTACCCGCTCGGACGCGGTTTTGGCGGCCTGCTCGACAGCCGGGACCACCGTCGTCTGAGCCCGCTCGCTCAACTGCTGGGCTGTCTCACCGGCCCGGTGGCCGAGGTCCTTGGCGGCGACTCGGGCGTTGGCGAGTGCCAGCTCGGCGGGCGTGGCCTTGCGACGGCGGATGTGCATGGGGCTCCCTCCAGCGGTGGACGTACTCATCGTATGACCGGGGTGTCCAGCCCCGACCAGAGGCTCATGCTTTCGTGCCCTCGCCGAGATGTCACATCGGGGCTGGCGCCGCGGCCCGTAGGATCGACTCGGGTGCCGGCCGCGGATCTGCCGGGCACCCGTCCCCGAATCGCGAGAGGAGCCCGTCGTGGCCGAGTCCCTGTACGCCACCTTGCACACCACCCGAGGAGACGTCGTCGTCCGGCTGTTCCCCGACCATGCCCCGGCGACCGTGCAGAACTTCGTCGGCCTGGCCGAGGGCACCAAGGAGTGGACCGACCCGAAGACCCGGCAGCCACGCACCGACCGCTTCTACGACGGGCTCGGCTTCCACCGGGTCATCAACAGCTTCATGATCCAGGGCGGCGACCCGCTCGGCACCGGCACCGGTGGCCCCGGCTACACCTTCAAGGACGAGTTCCACCCCGAGCTGGGATTCGACCGGCCGTACCTGCTGGCGATGGCCAACGCCGGGCCCGGCACCAACGGTTCGCAGTTCTTCATCACCGTGCAGCCGACCACCTGGCTCAACTTCAAGCACACGATCTTCGGTGAGGTCGAGGGCGACGACAGCCAGGCCGTCGTCGACGGGATCGCCACCACCGCCACCGACGGGCAGGACCGGCCCGTGGACCCGGTGGTGATCGAGCGGCTCGACATCGAACGCCGCGACTCCTGAGCGACGTGAGCGGCAGCCCGCAGCAGCCCGAGCAGACCAGTCCCCGCTGCTACCGCCACGGCGAGCGCGAGACCTGGATCAGTTGCCAGCGCTGCGGTCGCCCGATCTGCCCCGACTGCATGCGGCCGGCGTCGGTGGGCTTCCACTGCCCGCAGTGTGTGAGCGCGGCCGAGAGCGGCCAGCGCACCGCCCGGACGGTGGCCGGCGGGCGGGTGCCGGCGGCGCCGGGCCGGGCCACGCTGGCACTGATCGGGGCCAACCTGGCCGTCTTCGTGCTGGTGCTGGGCACCGGTGGGAGCGCGAGCGAGGTGTACCAGCAGTCGTTCATGCTCACCGACTCCCGCCCGCTGTTCGGCCTGACCGGCGTCGACGACGGGGCCTGGTGGCGGTTGCTCACCTCGGCGTTTCTGCACCTGCAGGTGCTGCACATCGCGTTCAACATGTTCGCGTTGTACGTGCTCGGCCCGCCGCTGGAGCGACTGGTCGGTCAGCTGCGGATGGTGGGGATCTACCTCACGACCGGCCTCGCCGGCTCGGTCGCGGTGCTGTGGCTCGGCGACCCGCGCATCCCCACGGTGGGGGCCTCGGGTGCGGTCTTCGGCATCTTCGGTGCCGCCATCGTGTTGATGCGGTCCCGTGGCTACGACATCTCGTCGCTGGCGATGGTGCTGGGCATCAACCTGGTGATCACGTTCGCGGTGCCGAACATCAGCTGGCAGGCTCACCTGGGCGGGCTGCTGGTCGGCATGGCGCTGGGTGCGGTGCTGGCCTACACCCCGCGCCCCCGGCGCCGGGTGGCCCATCCGGTGGCCTTCGTCGGGCTGTGGACGGGCCTGGTGCTCGCGGTCGCCGCGCACGTGCTGCTCTGAGTGGCTGTCCACACTGGGGACAACTGCTGTGGACAATTACAGCGCTGTCATTCGGGCCCGCCTCACTCCCACTGGGTGGCGAAGATGAAGCCGAACGCGATCAGGCCCATGCCGATGAGCAGGTTCCAGTTTCCGAGGTCGGACATGCCCGGGATCTGGTTGCCCGCGATGTAGAAGACGACCACCCAGATCAGCCCGAGCAGCCAGCAGGTGACCATCACCGGCGCGGCGTACCGCTTCACCAGGCTCGGCCCGCTCGGCCCATTCGACGGCTGCTTGTTCCTGCGGGGCGAAGAGCTGGGCACCGGACACCTCTGCTGACTGGGTTGGAGTCGGCGGACCCGACTAGCCTAGACGGGGCGGCGTTAACGCAGGAGGGGTGGCGAGGGTGACGGTGAGCGGCTGGGGGCGCTGGCGACTGGCCGTGCCGGCGGCGGCTGGGCTGGCGGGGGTCTTGTTCGTGGCCAGCGCGGTGAGCAGCGACGGCACTGACCTGCGCGCCGGAAGTGCCGATCTGCCGGCGCTGGTCAGCGAGCGCGCGGGTGCCGTCGACGAGCTCACCCGGCGCGTCGACGACCTGCAGGCCGATGTCGACCGGCTCAGCGCGGCCGTGGACGACGAGACGGTCCGCAACCTCCGTCGCCAGGTCGCAGCCATCGAGGACGTTTCCGGCATGACCGCGGTCGACGGCCCCGGTTTGGTCGTGACCCTCGACGACGCTCCCGTGCAACGGCTGTCGGACGACGTCGACGCCAACGTGCTCGTCGTCCACCAGCAAGACATCCAGGCGTTCGTGAACGCGCTGTGGAGAGGCGGTGCGGTTGCCGTGTCGCTGCAGGGCCAGCGGCTGGTGTCGACCACGGCGGTCAAGTGCGTCGGCAATACCGTCGTCATCGAGCAGGTGCCGTACGCGCCGCCGTACGTGATCGAGGCGGTGGGCGACCAGGAGTCCCTGCTCCGGGCCATGGACGACACACCCGGCGTCGGGTTCTTCCGCGACGACGCCAAGACCTACGGTCTCGGCCTCGATGTGTCCCGCTCGTCGCGGATCGACATCTCGGCCTACGAGGGCCGCCCGGCCATGGACTACGCCCGGCCGCTCTAGCTCTAGCTGGCCGCGGGCGGGCCACCCCCCTGCGGTCTGGTCGGCTTCGTGGGCTTGGTGCTCGTCGGTGGCTCCGAGGTGGGTTCCGGGTTGGTGGTCGTCGGCTTGGTGGTCGTCGGCTTGGTCGTCGTCGGCTTGGTGGTGGTGGGTTCCTCGGTGGTGGGTTCCTCGGTGGTGGGTTCCTCGGTGGTGGGTTCCTCGGTGGTGGGTTCCTCGGTCTCCTCCGGCCGGTTCGACACCGTGATCGTCACCTGGTCACCCCGGCCGGCCGACGTGCCCGGCGCCGGGCTCTGCTGCACCACCCGGCCGGCGTTGGCGCTCGCACCGGAGTCGAAGGTGACGTACGGGTCGAGCCCCGCACGTTCGATCTGGTTCTCTGCCACGCTCTGCCGCATGCCGACGACATCGGGTACCTCGACCGGGCCGTCACTGAGGACCAGCGTGACCACCGAGCCGGGCTCCACCGCGGTGCCCGACTCGGGCGACACGTCGATGACCTGGTTGCGCGGTTCGCTGCTGGCCGAACGCTCGATGTCGGCCTGCAGCCCCACCCGGCGCAGCGTCTCGATGGCTGCCGGCCGGGAGGCGCCCTCGAGCCCCGGCGGCACCGTCACCGCGTCCGGGCCGGCGCTCACGACCAGCTCGACGGTGGACCCCTTGTCGGCCGAACCGCTGGCGGGTTCCTGGTCGGTCACCCGCCCGGCCGGCTCCTCGCTCGCCTGCTCGTCGGCCCGGACCTCAAACCCGGCATCTTCCAGTTGGGTGGTGGCCGGGCCGATCCGCATGCCAACGACGTCCGGCACGAGGACACTGTCCTCGTTCGCACCCTGGAGGAGCACGTAGCCGACGCCACCGAGCAGCCCCAGCAGCAGCAGGCCGAGGGTCAGCCACAGCCACGGACGGCGTCGCCGGGCCGGCTCCGCTGGCTCGTCGTCGGTTGCGGCGAGCGTGGCCGTCGACCCGCCGGCCGCTGCCATCGTCGGCACGTCGTCGGCGGCTGCCACCGGGGCCTCGACGTCCTGGCCGGCCAGCGCGCGCTCGATGTCGGCGCGCATCTGCGCCGCCGACTGGTAGCGCTCGGACGTCCGCTTCGCGAGCGCCTTGCCGACGATGGCGTCGATCTCGGGCGACACCTCCGGCTCGATGCTCGAGGCGAGCACCGGCTCCTCCCGCACGTGCTGGTAGGCGACCGACACCGGGCTGTCGCCAACGAACGGCGGCCGGCCGGTCAGCAGCTCGAACAGCAGGCAGCCGGTGGAGTAGATGTCGCTGCGAGCGTCGACCTGTTCGCCGCGTGCCTGCTCGGGCGACAGGTACTGCGCGGTCCCGACCACAGCCGCGGTCGCCGTCATCGTGGACGACGAGTCCGCGATCGCGCGGGCGATCCCGAAGTCCATGACCTTGATCCGACCGGCGGGGGTCAGCATCACGTTCGCGGGCTTGATGTCGCGGTGCACGATGCCCGCGCGGTGGGAGTAGTCCAGCGCCGACAGCACGTCGGCGGTGATCTCGAGGGCCCGCTCGGGCAGGATCTTGCGACCCTGGCGGATCAGCTCGCGCAGCGTCTGACCCTCGACGAACTCCATCACGATGTACGGGACGTGGCTGCCGGCCGCGTCGACCTCGTCACCGGTGTCGTACACGGCGACGATCGCCGGGTGGTTGAGCGAGGCGGCCGACTGCGCCTCGCGTCGGAACCGGGCCTGGAAGGTCGGGTCGCTGGCCAGGTCGCTGCGCAGCCGCTTGATGGCCACCGTGCGCCCGAGTCGGGAGTCGTGCCCGGCGCGCACATCGGCCATGCCGCCGCGACCGATCATCGCGCCGACCTGGTACCGACCCCCGAGAACCGGGTCGCCGCCGCCGGCGGCGCCGCCCGCCCCGGGCTGCTGCTCGGTCACGACCCGCCCCCGCCCTGCCCGTTGCCCTGGCCGTTGCCCTGGCCGTTGCCCTGGCCCTCCCCGCCGCCCGAGCCGCCCTCTTCGTCAGTGGGCGCATCGTCGGCGCTCTTGGGGACCTTGTAGACACCGATGGTCACGGTGTCTCCGGGGTTCAGGGTGCCGGTGGGTGACACCGAGAGCACGGCCTCCTTCACCGTGCGCGGGTCGAGGCCGTCGGCGATGCCGCTGAGCGCCGGGTCGTTCGCGACCGTCTCGTCGTCGAGCTGCTGCTTGTCCACCGACAGCTCGAGGTCCTTCAGCGCCTGCTCGACGTCCTTGGACTCCTTGCCCAGGTAGTCCGCGGCGACCACGTCGACCCCGGTCGGCTCCTCGGTCGTGGTCTCGGGTGGCTGCGTCGTCGTGGCCGGGCTCGACTCGGTGGGGCTGGGCTCGCTGGTCGGTGTCTGGCCCGTCTGCGCGGTCGACTGACCGCCGGCACGTTGCCCCCCTGTGTTGCTCGCCCCGTCATCGCGCAGCGCGAGCGCGAGCGCGACGGCTGCGAGCAGGAGCATCAGCACCAGGACGCCCAGCAGCAGGGCCGGCCGGAGCCATCGGGGACCGGTGGATTCGCCGGCCGGCTCGGCCGGTGGTGGCAGTGCGGACTGCTCGGTGGGCAGCGCCGTGGTGGCGGGAACCGCAGCGGCCGCGACGGCAGCGCCCCCGGCACCCACCGGCGCCTCGCCGGGCCCGTAGCGGAGCTGGTGTGCCAGCTCGGCCGCGCTGCGCTGGCGGTCGGTGGGATCCTTGGCCATCGCCTGGCCGACGATGTGGCGCAGGCCGGCGGGCACCTGATCGGGCAGCGGGGGCGGCTCGTCGCGTACGTGCGCGAGTGCGGTCGCGACCGGGCTGTCGCGGTCGAACGGGCGGACGCCGGCCAGCGCCTCGTACAGCACCACGCCGAGGCTGTAGACGTCGCTGGCCCCGGTGACGTCCTCACCCGCCGCCTGCTCGGGGGACAGGTAGTGCGGGGTGCCGACGACCATTCCGGTGTCGGTGATGGGCACCGCCCCCACGGCCTTGGCGATTCCGAAGTCGGTGACCTTGACCTGGCCCGCGTCGGTCACCAGCAGGTTGCCCGGCTTGACGTCGCGGTGCACGATGCCCTGGTCGTGCGCCGCCTGCAGGGCATCGGCCGCGAGTGCGACGATGCGGGCAGCCTCGGCCGCCGGCAGCGCCCGTCCCTGGCCGACCCGGTCGGCGAGGGACCGCCCGCGGACCAGCTCCATCACCAGGAACGGGTGGTGGGTGTCGCTGGCAGCCGCCGGGTCGCTGGTGTCGACCGGGTCGCCGAAGTCGTAGACGCGGGCGATGCCCGGGTGGTCGAGCACCGCTGCGTGCCGCGCCTCGGCGAGGAAGCGGGCCCGGAAGGTCGCGTCCTCGGCAAGCTCGGGCTTGAGCATCTTGACCGCGACCTGACGGTGCAGCACCGTGTCCTCGGCGTGCCACACCGCGCCCATCCCGCCGACGGCGAGCTGACGGTCCAGGCGGTAGCGGCCACCGACCAGGGAGAGCCCGGCGTTCACGAGCCGATCACCGCCTGCATGACCGACTTGGCGACCGGCCCGGCCAGCCCGCCGCCGGAGATCTGCTCGCGCGGTACGTCCGGGTTCTCGACGAAGACCGCGACCGCCACCTTCGGGTTGTCGGCCGGCGCGAACGAGACGAACCACGCGTAGGGCGGCAGGTCCTCGGTGCGCTCGGCGGTGCCAGTCTTTCCGGCGACGGACACGCCGGGGATGGCCGCGTCGTCGGCGGTGCCGTCCTCGACCACGGAGACCATCATCTGCGTGAGCTGGGCGGCCACGCCGGACGAGACGGCCTCGCTGAGCTGCTCGGGCTCGGTGCGCTCGATCAGCTCGAGCTCGGGTGACAGCACCTCGTCGATCACGTACGGCTTCATCACGTCGCCGTCGTTGGCGATGCCCGCGGCGACCATGGCCATCTGCAGCGGGGTGGCGGCCACGTCACCCTGGCCGATCGCGCTGAAGGCCGTGAACGGGCCGGCGGCGTCCTCGGGGTAGTTGCTCGCCACCATGCGCAGGTCGTCGAAGTAGGTGCTGTCGTTGAAACCGAACGCCTCGGCCTGCTCCTGGAGCGCGGCGTTGCCCAGCTTGAGCCCGATGTCACCGAACGACACGTTGCACGAGAAGGCGAGCGCGACGGTCAGCGTGATCTCACCGGTGCCGCAGGAGGCCACGTCGTTGGTGAGGTCCTGCTCGGTCTGCGGCAGGTCGAGCGACGGGCCGCCGGGGACCTTCGTGTCCGGGCTGTACTCGCCACTCTCCAGGGCTGCGGCGGCGGTGACCAGCTTGAAGGTCGACCCGGGTGCCCAGGTGTTGGCGCGGGTGCGGTCGAGCAGCGGCTGGTCGTCGTCGCCGTTCAGCTGCTTGTACGCCTTCGTCGCCGCCTCGAGGTCGTGGTCGGCCAGCCGGTTCGGGTCGTAGCTGGGGGTGGACACCATGGCCAGCACGGCGCCGGTGGACGGGTCGAGGGCGACCACGGCGCCGCGGGGGCTCCCCGGCAGGCCCTGCAGCCCGTCGAAGGCCGCGCGTTGCGCCTGGGGGTCGACGGTGAGCTGCACGCTCCCGCCGCCGGGCTGCTGGCTGCCGAGCAGGTCGACGACCCGGTTGACGAACAGCCGCGGGTCGGCGCCGGACAGCACCGGGTTGGCCGTCTGCTCGATGTCGGTGCGCCCGTGGACGTACGAGTAGTAGCCGGTCAGGTGCGAGTACAGCTGCGTCTGACGGTAGATCCGCTGGTAGTCGTACTGGTCATCGCTGGGGACGCTGCGCGCCACCCGGTCCTCACCGACCAGCACCGGCCCGCGCTCGCGGGAGAACTCCTCGTCGACGACGCGCCGGTTGCCGCTGGTGGAGTTGAGGTCGTCGGCGTCGATGAATTGCACGTAGTTGGCGTTCAGCAACAACGCGAAGAACAGCACGCCGCAGAACACGGCCAGCACCCTGATCGGTCGGTTCATCGCAGCTTCACCACCTGGGTGGCGTCGTCGCTCGCCAGCGGCGCCACCGACGGTGCCGGGCGACGGGTTCCATGGCTGATCCGCAACAGCAAGGCGATGATCGCCCAGTTCGCCACCAGCGACGAGCCGCCGTAGGAGAGGAACGGCGTGGTCAGGCCGGTCAGTGGGATCAGCCGGGTGCCGCCGCCGACGACCACGAACACCTGCAGGGCGAAGGTCACCGCGAGGCCGGTGGCGAGCAGCTTGCCGAACGCGTCGCGGCACAGCAGCGCCACCCGCAGCGCCCGCTCCACGACCAGGGCGTACACCACGACGATCGCCATCAGACCCGCCAGCCCCAGCTCCTCGCCGATGGAGGGGACGATGAAGTCGGAGTACGAGAACGGGGTCAGGGTCGGGTTGCCCTGGCCGAGGCCGGTGCCGAGCAGCCCGCCGAAGGCCAGGCCGTACAGGCTCTGCTGGATCTGGAAGTAGGCATCGGCGTCGCTGAACGGGTCGAGCCAGCCGGTCACCCGCGCCTGCACGTGCGCGAAGGTGAGGTAGCCGAACCAGGCGCCGGCCGCGAACAGCACCGACCCGACCACGATCCAGCCCACCCGCTCGGTCGCGACGTAGAGCAGCACCACGAACAGCCCGAAGAACAGCAGCGACGAGCCGAGGTCGCGCTGGAAGACCAGCACACCCAGGCTGACCAGCCAGGCGACCAGGATCGGGCCGAGATCACGCCCCCGCGGCAGGTCGACGCCGAGGATGCGCCGGCCGGCGAGCGCGAGCGCGTCGCGTTTGACGACGAGGTAGCCGGCGAAGAACACGACCAGGAAGATCTTGGCGACCTCACCGGGCTGGAAGCTCAGCGGTCCGACACCGATCCAGATCTGCGCCCCGTTGATGTTCTTGCCGAGGACGGGGACCAGCGGCAGCAGCAGCAGCACGATCGCGCCGAGACCGAGGGTGTAGGTGTAGGCCTGCAGTCGCCGGTGGTCGCTGATCACGACCAGCACCGCCACGAAGCAGCCGATGCCGATGGTGGTCCAGATCAGCTGCTGGTCCGCGAACGGGCCGACCGGGCGGCTCCCGCTGGTCAGGTCGAGGTCGAGCCGGTTGATCATGGCCAGGCCGAGACCGTTGAGCATCACCACCAGGGGCAGCAGCACCGGGTCGGCGTACGGTGCCAGGATCCGGACGGCCACGTGCGCACCGAGCGCCAGCGCGATGAAGCCGCCCGCGACCGTCGTGAGGTTGTCGGGGATCTTGCCGCTGTAGCCGATCTCGGCGGCGACGTAGGCGCCGACGCCGACCACCAGCGCGGCGAGCAGCAGGAACAGCTCGGTGCCACGGCGCTTGCGCGGGACGGTCTGGACCGATCCGGTGCTCATCGGTCACCCCCGGAGCCTCGGTTGCCGGGTGTGCTCCGGCTGGTGGACGGCTCGTCGGCGGACGGGGCGGTCGTGGTGGGGGTGGACGTCGGCGAGGTGGTGGAGTCGGGGCCACTGTCGGAGCAGGCGGCCGACGCCTTTCCGCCCGCACGGCAGTCGCGGGCCAGCGCGCGCAACCGCTTGACGGTGCGTTCGGCGCCGGCCAGGTCGGTGGTCTCGATGCCGTCGACCACCTGCTCCTGGCGGTACTCGGGCAGATCGGACAGCGGCAGGTCGGTGGACTCGTGCAGCCCCGAGAGCTCGATGCCGGGGATGTTTTGCGGGATGCCCTGGAAGATGACGACCATCCCGTCGGACTCGGCGACGAAGTACTGGCTCTGGCTCCACCCGTACGCCCAGCGGAGCCCGAGGCCGGCTACGGCGAGCACCACGATCAGCGCGATCAGGGGCAGCAGGAAGCGGTTGCGCCGTCGGTGCAGCGGCGCGTATCGCAGCTCTTCGAGGTCGATCTCGTCGTCGGCGTAGTCGTCGTCACCCTCGCCGTCGTCCACCACCCGGCTGGCAGCCGGGCTCACCCCACCCCCGCCGCCCGCGGCGTCCCCGGACGGTGGGCGTGGCTGGGCGGCCGCCGCCCCGACCAGCATCGGCTCGGCCGCCGGGTCCGGCTCGTCGGCTGCCCGCTCGCCCGCGACCACCTCACCGATCACGCAGGTGACGTTGTCGGTCGTGGGCGCCTCGAGCGCGAGCCGGACGAGCTCGGTGGCTGCCATCTCGATGCTGCCGTCGCCGAGCGCGCGGCCGATGGCGGCAGGCTCGACGTAGTCGCTGAGGCCGTCGCTGCACAGCAGCACCCGGTCGCCGGGCTGCACGTCGAGGGTGAACAGGTCGGGGTCGACGGCGTGGCCACCCTGCAAGGCGCGGAGGATGAGCGCCCGGTGCGGGTGGGTGCGCGCCTCGGCCTCGGTGATGCGGCCTTCGTCGACGAGCGACTGCACGAACGTGTGGTCGTTGGTCAGCTGGGCGAGCTCGCCGGCGCGCCACAGGTACGCCCGCGAGTCGCCGACGTGCGCGATGCTCAGCCGGTCGGGGCCGCCGTCGACGGCCTCGAAGACCATGGCGATCAGCGTGGTGCCCATGCCCTCCAGCCTCGGGTCCTGCTCGACCAGCTCGCTGAGCCGGTCGTTGGCGCGGTGGGTCGCGCCGGCAAGGGCCTCGAGCACGTCCCCGTTCGGCGGGGTGTCGAGCCGGCGTACGGTCTGCACGACCACCGACGAGGCCAGGTCGCCGGCCGCCTGGCCACCCATCCCGTCGGCGAGCACCAGCAGCCGTCCGCTGGCGTAGCCGGAGTCCTGGTTGTTCTTGCGGTTGGGGCCGACGTCGGTGAAGGCCGTGCAGCGCATCGTCGTCATCGCC
>JBBSNM010000056.1:0-18125 GCA_038232655.1 Propionibacteriales bacterium
ACGATCGCGACGACGAACGCGTAGACGTAGCGCTCGCGGCCGTAGCCGAACGGGTGCTCGGGGGTGGCGTCCCGCTTGGCGCGCTTTCCGCCCAACAGCAGCAGCCCCTGGTTGCTGGAGTCGGCGACGGAGTGGATGGACTCGGCCAGCATGGACGAGGACGAGGTGAGCAAGAACGCGATGAACTTGGTCACGGCGATGCCGATGTTGGCGAACAGCGCCGCGATGATCGCCTTGTTGCCGCCCTCGGTCGCCACGGCGGACACCCTAGTGGCGGTGGGTCCGCGGTGCTCGTCAGCGACCGCTCAGCGTGTCCAGCCAGTTGCGCAGCAACCGGGCACCCGGGTCGCCGGACTTCTCGGGGTGGAACTGGGTCGCCCACAGCGGCCCGTTCTCGACCGCGGACACGAAGCGGTCCCGCCCGTGCGACGACCAGGTGACCCCGGGTGCCGCGAGGTGCTCGCCGACGCGCAACGTCCAGTCGTGGACGCCGTATGAGTGCACGAAGAAGAAGCGCTGCTGCTCGATACCCGCGAACATCTGCGTGCCGGCGGGTGGGTCGACGGTGTTCCACCCCATGTGCGGGACCACGTCGGCCCGCAGCCGCTCGACCCGGCCGGGCCACTCCCCGCAGCCAGCGGTCGTCACCCCGTGCTCCACGCCGGCCTCGAAGAGCACCTGCATGCCGACGCAGATGCCCAGCACCGGCCGGCCACCGGCCAGCCGGCGGCCGATCAGCCGGGCACCCTGCACCTCGGCCAGCCCACGAATGCAGGCGGCGAAGGCGCCCACCCCCGGGACGACCAGGCCGTCAGCGGCCAGCGCGCGCTCGAAGGACGCGGTGAGCTCGACCGCGGCACCGGCCCGCTCGACCGCGCGGACCGCCGAGCGCACGTTGCCGAAGCCGTAGTCGAGCACGACGACGGAGGGCCCGGCCGGCGTCCCGGTCACCGGGGTCAACCGCTCACGAGCGCAGCAACGAGGCTGAGCGCCGCGGCGGTGACCAGCACGACGACCACCCACCACGGGGCACCCTGGCTGCGCACCGACCAGGCACCGCCGACCAGCAGCCCGGCCAGCACGATGAGCGCGGTGTCCACGTCAGCGGGCCCGCCGGGCCGGGCCGCGACCGGTCACAGCGAGCCCTTCGTGGAGGGCACCCCGGTCTCGCGCGGGTCCACGGCGACCCCGGCGCGCAGCGCCCGGGCGAACGCCTTGAACTGCGCCTCGACGACGTGGTGCGGGTCACGGCCACCGAGCACCCGCACGTGCACGGCGATGCCGGCGTGCTGGGCCAACGTCTCGAACACGTGCCGGGTCAGCGAACCCGCGTAGTCTCCCCCGATCAGGACGTACTCCTGACCGGGCGGCTCGCCGGTGTGCACGCAGTACGGCCGCCCGGACACGTCGACGGCGCACTGGACCAGCGTCTCGTCGAGGGGCACCAGCGCGTCTCCGAACCGGGCGATGCCGCGCTTGTCGCCCAGGGCCTCGCGCAGCGCCTGCCCCAGCACGATCGCGGTGTCCTCGACGGTGTGGTGCGCGTCGACGTGGGTGTCGCCCTGCGTGCGGACGGTCAGATCGAGCAGCCCGTGCCGCGCCAGCGAGTCCAGCATGTGGTCGTAGAAGCCCACGCCGGTGGACACCTCGGCGCGGCCGGTCCCGTCGAGGTCGAGCTCGACCAGCACGGCGGACTCGGCGGTCGCGCGTTCGATCCTGCTCGTGCGGCTCATCTCGCGAGCACCTCCGTCAGCGCCTGGGTGAAGGCGGCGGTCTCCGCCGGCGTCCCGACCGAGACGCGCAGCCAGCCGGCCGGGCCAGTCTCGCGGATCAGCACGTCACGGTCGAGCAGACCCTGCCAGACCCCGTGCCGGTCGGCGAACCGACCGAAAAGCACGAAGTTGGCGTCGGACTCCGCTACCTCCAGCCCCTGGGTGCGCAGCCACCCCGCCAGCCGGTCCCGCTCGGCCCGCAACGCCTCCACCTGGGCCAGCAGCGCCGGTGCTTGGCCGAGGAGCGCGGTGGCCGCGGCTTGGGTGAGCGCCGACAGGTGGTACGGCAGCCGCACCACCCGCAACGCGTCGACGACCCCGCGGGCGGCCGCGACGTAGCCGAGCCGGACCCCGGCGGCGGCGAACGCCTTGCTCATCGTGCGGGTCACGAGCAGCCGGGGGTGGTCGGCCAGCAGCTCCAGAGCGGTGGGGGTGCCCGCACGGCGAAACTCGGCGTAGGCCTCGTCGACGACGACGACGCCCGGCGCGTCCGCCAGGATCGCCCGTAGCGTGGCCGGCGGCAGCGCCGTCCCGGTCGGGTTGTTGGGCGAGGCCAAGAGCACCACCGACGGTCGGGTCTCGCGGACCAGGGCGCAGGCCGCCGCCGGGTCGACGGTGAAGTCGGCGCCGCGGGCGCCGGTGACCCACCGGGTGTGGGTGTCGCGGGCGTACTCGGGATACATCGAGTACGTCGGCGCGAACGACACCGCGGTGCGGCCGGGGCCGCCGAAGGCCTGCAGCACCTGGAGCATCACCTCGTTGGAGCCGTTGGCGGCCCAGACCTGCTCGGGCGCCAGGCCATGTCCGAGGTATCCGGCCAGGGCGCTGCGCAGCGCCCACGCCTCGCGGTCGGGGTAGCGGTTGAGCCCCCCGGTGGCCTCGGCAACCGCGCGCGCCACCGCGGCGACCACGGTGTCGCTGGGTGGGTAGGGGTTCTCGTTGACGTTGAGGCGGACCGCGACGTCGAGCTGCGGTGCGCCGTAGGGCTCGACCCCGACCAGTTCCGGGCGCAGTGGCAGTCCGGCGGCGGGCGCGCTCACGCCCGCGTGCGCACGTGGATCGCGTCGCCGTGCGACGGCAGGTCCTCGGCCTCGGCCAGCGCCACCACCTGCGGTGCGACCGCATCCAGGGCCGAGCGGTCGTAGGTGACGACCTGCACGGTCTTGAGGAACGTGCGCACCGACAGGCCCGAGGCGTGGCAGGCGCAGCCACCGGTCGGCAGCACATGGTTGGACCCCGCGCAGTAGTCGCCCAGCGAGACCGGCGTCCACGGGCCGACGAAGACCGCGCCAGCGTTGGTCACGCGCAGCGCCCGCTCGGCGGCGTCCACGGTCTGGATCTCGGTGTGCTCCGCGGCGTAGGCGTTGACGACGTCGAGCCCCTGGTCGAGGTCGGCGACCAGCACCACTGCTGACTGCACGCCCGACAGCGCGGTGCGGATGCGCTCGGCGTGCTTGGCGCCCGGTACCTGGCGCTCCAGCTCGGCCTCGACGGCGGCCGCCAGCTCGATCGAGTCCGTCACCAGCACCGCGGCCGCCGCTGGGTCGTGCTCGGCCTGGCTGACCAGGTCGGCGGCCACGTGCGCCGGGTCGGCGGAGCCGTCGGCCAGCACCGCGATCTCGGTGGGGCCGGCCTCGGAGTCGATGCCGACGCGTCCCTTGAGCAGCCGCTTGGCGGCGACCACGTAGATGTTTCCGGGGCCGGTGACCAGGTCGACCGGGGCACAGGAGCCGGCACCGTAGGCGAACATGGCGACGGCCTGCGCGCCCCCGACGGCGTACACCTCGTCGACGCCCAGCAGCGCGCATGCTGCCAGGATCGTGGGGTGCGGCAGGCCGTCGTGCTCACGTTGTGGTGGGCTCGACAGCGCCAGCGAACCGACCCCGGCCACCTGGGCCGGCACGACATTCATCACGACGCTGCTGACCAGCGGCGCCAGCCCGCCGGGCACGTACAGGCCCACCCGGCGCACCGGCACCAGGCGCTGTTGAACGGTGCCACCCGGCGCCACCTGGGTGGTGGTGTCGCTGCCGCGCTCGGCCTCGCAGCTGCGCCGCAACCGGGCGATCGACTGCTCGAGGGCGGCGCGCACATCGGGGTCGAGCGCCGCGAGGGCACGGTCGAGCGCGCTGCGGGGTACGGCCAGGCTGCGCTGCTGGACGCCGTCGAAGCGCGCGGTGGCGGCGAGGATCGCCTCGACGCCCCGGTCGCGGACATCGGCGCAGATCGACCGGACCGTCTCGACCGCCGCCTCCACGTTCAGGTCCGCACGCGGCGGCAGGCCTGCCGGTGGCGGCGCCGAGCGGTCGGCGTCGCGCAGGTCGAGGCGGCGGATCACCGCCTCAGTCTACGGAGTTCGGCGTCCGCGGCGCCGCCCGGTTACGTTGTGGACGTGGGTCACCCGTTGCCGCTGTTCCCGCTGGGCACCGTGCTGTTTCCCGACATGCCGTTGTCGCTGCTGGTCTTCGAGGACCGCTATCGCGAGCTGGTCGCCGATCTGCTCGAACGCCCGGAGCGGGACCGGGCCTTCGGGGTGGTCGCCATCCGCGACGGGTACGAGGTCGGCGAACTGGCGGTGCACTCAGCTCACCGGATCGGTTGCGAGGCGATGGTGCAGGAGATCGACCAGCGCCCCGACGGGCGCTTCGAGCTCGAAGTCGTCGGTCGGCGGCGGTTCCGCGTCGACGGCATGGACGAGCGGCGGGCCTACCTCACCGGTGACGTGCACTGGTTCGACGAGCCCGAGGGTGCAGACGCCACGCCGGCCTGCGTGCAGGCACTCGCGGCGTTCGAGGCCTACCGGTCCCGGCTGAGCCAGATGCGCGGCGCGGAGGTGGAGGTCACCGAGCTGCCGACGCGGCCCCGCACCTTGTCATACGCGCTCGCCGCTGGTGGGCTGTTCATGCTGGCCGACCGGCAGGCCCTGCTCGAGGAGCAGGACGTCACCAGCCGGCTGACCCGGCTGGCCACGCTGCTGCGCAGCGAGACCGCGGCCATGGCCGCCCTGCCGAGCCTGCCCGCGACCGACGTCGTGCGCACCGGCTGGTCGCCGAACTGACGCCCAGGATGGCCCCAGGTTCCCCGACATGACCGGCACCCCCGCGACGCTCGTGCTGACCCGCGCCGGGGTGGCGTTCACCGAGCACGGCTACGCCGCCGACGCCGCCGATGCCGCGGTGCCGTACGGGGAGCAGGCGGCTCGGCAGCTGGGCGTCGACCCGCGGCGGGTCTTCAAGACCCTGCTGGTCGAGGTGGACCGCCGGCTGGTGGTCGCGATCGTCCCGGTGGCCTGCCAGCTTGCGCTCAAACGGCTGGCCGCAGCGGTCGGCGGCAAGCGCGCCGAGATGGCGGCCCCGGCGGTCGCCGAGCGGGCCACCGGCTACGTCGTCGGCGGGATCTCGCCGTTGGGCCAGCGCCGCCGGCTGCAGACCGTGCTGGACGTCAGCGCACGCTCACTACCGACGGTGTATGTCTCCGGCGGGCGACGTGGGCTGCAGCTGGAGCTTGAGCCCGACGACCTGATCGAGCTGACCGGCGCAACGGTCGCGCCAGTGAGCAGGTGAGCGGCCAGCCGGTGAGCGATCCGCGGACCCGCCCGGTGACCCCCAACACCGCACTCGACCAGCCACCCCCGCCCACACCCAGCCACCGAAAGCCAGTGCGGCGTTAGGTGCTTGTGCTCAGTCGAACACCAGCCGCACGGTCGCCAAGGTGTAGTCGCCGTCGCGTGCGCCGGAGACGCCGAAAGCGCGCAGCACCTCGAAGGTCTTCCGCTCGTCCGCCGACATCGGGTCGCTGTTTTGCTCGCCCAGGTCGTCGACGAACTTCAGCATCAGGTCGAAGTCCATGAAGAACACCGCGGTGGCGGAGTCGTGGTCGGCCACTGCCGCCCGGTAGTTGGCGGAGTCGGCGAGGCCGTCCTCGTCGGCCAGCGCGTCGGCATACTCCTCGGTGGCGGCGACCACGGTGCCGCGGTCGGACTCGCGCTCGATCAGGTCGACGGGTGCCGCGGCGGCCAGCGCCGACTCGAGACGCGTGGTCAGCACCTGGATCTCGGCGAGATCGCTGCTCGTGCGCATGCCGACGCGGACCGTGGACGGGTCCGGCTCGCCGGTTGGCCCCAGCTCGACCGCCTCGGCGTCCATGGCCAGCACGAAGTCGTCACCGAACAGCGTGGCCACGTCGTCGGGCACCACGAAACCGGTCTCGGCCTGCACCATGTCGGCGAGCTCCTGGGCGTCGAAGGACTCGTTGCCCTCGAGCGACTTCTGTGCCTGCT
The DNA here is from genome assembly GCA_038232655.1 of Propionibacteriales bacterium. GTDB lineage: Bacteria > Actinomycetota > Actinomycetes > Propionibacteriales > Nocardioidaceae > JACCVL01. Next base: position 6,052 of record JBBSNM010000056.1, read on the forward strand.
CCCAGCCCTTCTGGACCAGCTCGGAGCCGCCAGTGAAGCCGAAACCGAACATGGTCGACGCGGGCAGCTCAGCGAAAGAGGTCGTTCCGGAGCCGTCGGTCAGCGCCTCGCCGTTGGCGGCGACGGCGAACTCGAGGCTGTCGGAGCCGGCGCTCATCGCCATCGCGATCGAGGTCGTACGACCCAGCCCGAACGCCTCCGCGGTGACCCGCTCCTCCTCGTTCAACGACTCGTCGATCAGGGCCTCGACGTTTGCCCAGCCCGAGACGATCCCACTGCCACCCGCGGCATCCATGTCGGCCAGGTAGTCGGCGTTCTCCGACAGCGGCGACTCCTCGGCGTCCGCGGCGAAGTCATCGGCCAGCTGCTGGGTCTCGGCGATCAGAGCGTAGTCACCGACGAAGGCGACGCCGACGCTGCTCTCGCCCCCACAGGCGGCGAGCTTCTCGATGCCGTCCTTGGCCGCGTCCTGGTCCGATACCTGCACGGCCACCAGGCCGTCGGGCTCCTCGCTGTCTTCGGCCGGCATCGCACCGAAGCCGACGCGGTCGCCCAGCCACGGCTCCACGCCGTCCTTGTAGTCGGGGCAGTCCTCGGCCGTGCCGCTCTCCTCGGCGTCCTCGACCACTGCCTCGTAGATCTTCTTGCGCAGGTCATCCCGGTCGCTGCTGATGCCGGTCGTCTGCTCGAACTCGGGCACGCGGCGCAGCAGCCGGACGGCGTTGATCTTCTGGTCCGCGGACGGGTCGAGGTCAACGCGAGCAAACCCCAGCGCACCGGCCGGCATCGCCGAGTCCGGCTGCGACCCGCCGCCGCTCAGCGCCTGGAACGTGAATGCCGCACTCGCCCCTAGCAGCAGCACGCCTAGCGCCACCGCACCGATCAGCAGCCCACGGCGCTTCCCGCCGCTCCCCCGGCCACCCTCGGCTGGCTGCTGGCTGCTGGCCCATTCCCCGGACATGTCTGCCATGTCGCCCCATCTCATCCCCGTGTTGCGAGAACTGTGCACAGCCTCGCCTCGCCGCAGATGCTAACCCGCACCCCGGTCGAAGGTCACGCTCAAGCCCCGAGGCAGCGCGGGCCGAGGAGCGCCTTCAGGTCGGCCATCAGCGCCGGCGACGGAGTCACCCGCAGCCGCTCGTCGAGTCGCATCAGCGTGGTGGCCGCGCGCGCCTGCAGCTTGAGGTGCACCTCGGTGGCCCCGGGATGGGTCGACAGGACATCCTTGAGCTGGTCCACCGTCGGGCCGTTGCATCGCGCCGCCGGCAGCGTGATGACCACCGGGCCGACCCCCGTCCGGGTCAGGTCAGGGACCCTGATCTCGCTGGCATGCAGCTCCGGCACCTCGTCGCGGCGCTTGATGCGACCCTTCACCACCACGATCGTGTCCTCGACGAGCAGCGGGGCGGCGAGCTGGTAAACCGCCGGGAACGCCAGTACGTTGACGCCGCCCTCGAGGTCCTCGACGGTCACGACCCCCCAGGTGTCGCCCTTCTTGGTCAGCTTGCGCTGCACCGAGGTGACCAGGCCGGCGATGGTGACGGCGCTGCCCTCGGCCCGCTCCTCGTCGACCAGCAGCTGGCCGACCGTGCAGTCGCTCGTCGTCGACAGCACATGCTCGAGACCGAACAGCGGGTGGTCGGAGACGTACAGCCCGAGCATCTCGCGCTCGAAGCCCAGCAACGTCTGCTTGTCCCACTCGTCCACCTCGTCCGAGACCGTGACGCTCACCCCGCCGAAGGACTGGTCCTCGAGGCCGCCGAACAGCGAGTCCTGACCCATCGCCTCATTGCGCTTGATGTCGACATAGGCGTCGACGGCGTCCTCGTGGATGGCCACCAGCGCGCGCCGGCGGTGACCGAGGGAGTCGAATGCCCCGGCCTTGGCCAACGACTCGATCACCCGCTTGTTGCACACCAGCGCCGACACCTTGGTGAGGAAGTCGGTGAAGTCGACGAACCGGCCCCGCTCGGAGCGCGCGGCGACCACCGCGGCAACCACGTTGTGGCCGACGTTGCGGACCGCCGCCAACCCGAAGCGGATGTCGGAGCCGACCGGGGTGAAGGTCGCCTCGGAGGAGTTCACGTCGGGCGGCAGCACCTTGATGCCCATCCGGCGGCACTCGTTGAGGTAGATCGCCGACTTGTCCTTGTCGTCGCGGACGCTGGTCAGCAGCGCCGCCATGTACTCGGCCGGGGAGTTGGCCTTGAGGTAGGCCGTCCAGTACGACACCAGCCCGTAGGCGGCCGAGTGGGCCTTGTTGAAGGCGTAGTCGGAGAACGGCAGCAAGATGTCCCACAGCGTCTGCACCGCGCGCATCGAATAGCCTCGCTCGGTCATACCGGCCGCGAAGCCCTCGAACTGCCGGTCCAGCTCGGCCTTCTTCTTCTTGCCCATCGCCCGGCGCAGCAGGTCGGCCTGGCCCAGGGAGTAGCCGGCGACCTTCTGCGCGATCGCCATCACCTGCTCCTGGTAGACGATCAGCCCGTACGTCTCGTCCAGGATCTCGGCCAGCGGCTCGGCCAGCTCGGGGTGGATGGGGGTGACCTGTTCGCGGGCGTTCTTGCGGTTGGCGTACTTGTTGTGCGAGTCCGCGCCCATCGGCCCCGGCCGGTACAGCGCGCCGACCGCGGAGATGTCGGCGAAGCTGTCGGGCCGCATCGAGCGCAGCAGCGAGCGCATCGGCCCCCCGTCGAGCTGGAACACCCCCCGGGTGTCCCCGCGGGCCAGCAGCGCGAAGGTCTTTTCGTCACTCAGCGGGAGGTCCTCCAGCACCACCGTCTCGCCGCGGTTGGTGACGATGTTGGCCAGCGCGTCGTCGAGCACGGTGAGGTTGCGCAGGCCCAGGAAGTCCATCTTGATCAGCCCGAGCTGCTCGCAGGTCGGGTAGTCGAACTGGGTGATGACCGCGCCGTCCTGATCGCGACGCATGATCGGGATGACGTCCAGCAGCGGGTCGCTGGACATGATGACGCCGGCGGCGTGCACCCCCCACTGCCGCTTCAGACCCTCGAGCCCGCGGGCGGTGTCGACGACCTTGGCGACGTCGGCGTCGGACTCGACCAGGCCGCGCAGCTCGCCACCCTCGTGGTAGCGGGGATGGGCGGTGTCGAACAGCTTGGCCAGCGGCACGTCCTTGCCCATGATCGCCGGCGGCATCGCCTTGGTGATGCGCTCGCCCAGCGCGAACGGGTAGCCAAGCACCCGGGAGGAGTCCTTGACCGCCTGCTTTGCCTTGATCGTGCCGTAGGTGACGATCTGGGCCACCCGGTCGTCGCCGTACTTGTCGCTGACGTAGCGGATGACCTCACCGCGACGCCGCTCGTCGAAGTCGACGTCGAAGTCGGGCATCGAGACCCGGTCGGGGTTGAGGAAGCGCTCGAAGATCAGCCCGTGCTCGAGCGGGTCGAGGTCGGTGATCCGGAGCGCGTACGCGGCGATGGAGCCCGGTCCGGAGCCGCGACCCGGGCCCACCCGGATGCCGTTGGCCTTGGCCCAGTTGATGAAGTCGGCGACGACGAGGAAGTAGCCGGCGAAGCCCATCTGGGTGATGACACCGACCTCGTAGTCGGCCCGCGCGCGCACCTGCTCGGTCTGACCGCCGGGGTAGCGCTCGGCCAGCCCGCGCTCGACCTCGGCGGTGAACCAGGACTGCTCGGTGTGCCCGTCGGGCACACCGAAGCGGGGCATGTAGTTGGCCGTCTCGTCGAAGGCGACCTCGCACCGCTCGGCGATGAGCAGGGTGTTGTCGCACGCCGCACGCAGCTCGTGCTTGTCCTCCCACAGCGTGCGCATCTCGGCCGGCGACTTGACGTGGAAGTCACGGGCGTCGAACTTGAACCTGCCGGGGTCGGCGAGCGTCTTGCCCGACTGCACGCACAGCAGCGCCTCGTGCGCGTCGGCGTCCTCGGCATGGGTGTAGTGCAGGTCGTTGGTCGCCACCATCGGCAGATCGAGGTCGCGGCCGAGCCGCAGCAGGTCGTCGCGGACCGTCTTCTCGATGGCCAGGTCGTGGTCCATCAGCTCGAGGTAGTAGTTGTCGCGGCCGAAGATGTCACGGAAGTCCGCCGCACTGCGGCGGGCCTGCTCGTAGTCACCGATGCGCAGCCAGGTCTGCACCTCGCCCGACGGGCACCCGGTGGTGGCGATGAGGCCATCGGCGTACTCGGCCAGCAGCTCGCGGTCGGCCCGCGGCTTGTAGAAGAAGCCCTCCAGGCTGGAGCGCGAGGACAGCCGGAAGAGGTTGTGCATGCCGGGTGTGCTGGTGGCCAGCACCGTGAGGTGGGTGAACGCGCCGCCGCCGGACACGTCGTCGCCGCCGCCGTTGGACCATCGCACCCGCCGCCGCTCGGAGCGGTGGGTGCCGGGGGCCAGATAGGCCTCCATGCCGATGATCGGCTTGACGCCGGCGGCGGTTGCCTGGCGGTAGAAGTCGTGGGCGCCGAAGACGTTGCCGTGGTCGGTCATCGCGATCGCGGGCATCCCCAGCTCGGCCGTCCGCGCGAACAGCTCGGGCAGCCGGGCCGCCCCGTCGAGCATGGAGTACTCGGTGTGCACGTGCAGGTGCACGAACGACGAGTCGCTCGGCATCAGGTGGCGCCTCCTCGGGCGATCGAGCGGACAGCGAAGCGGCGATGCGTCGCCGCGAGACGGCGACGGCACCCGGCCGGGGAAGGCATCGCGAGCCTACTGCGCCGCGTCGACACCGCGCCGCGGACGCCACGCGTAGCAGACATCTGGTGCGCCTTCCTCGTTGCCGGTCCCGTCCCCCCACGCGACCGCCACCAGCCCGTGCGCCTCGTACAGCGCCCGCGCCGGCCGGTTGGCGGCGAAGACCCACAGCTCGAACCCGTCCGGGCGCAGCGCCATCGCCAGCTGCAGCAGGTTGCTGCCGACACCTGCGCGGGCGGCCTCGGGCAGCACGTACAGGTGGTCGAGGAACGCGGTGTCGAGCACCAGCACGGCGACCAGCCGCCCGGTGCCGACCTGCTCGGCCACCCACACCTCGCGCTGCGGTACGACCTGCTCGGCGAACCAGCGGGCGACGTCGGCCGGGGGGTGCACCGACGGCGGCATGGCCCAGGCCCGGGCCGCCGCCAGCCGGGCCGCCACGAGGACGGCCGCCGCGGCGGCGGTCTCCGTCGCCGCCAACGGTCGCAGCAGCACGTCGGTGCGGGGCCGTCCGGCAGCACTCACGCGACGGCGCGGACCCGTTCGAGAGCGCCGGCGAGATCGGCAGGAGGCGGAGAGTCGAACCAGACCCGGGAACCGGTCGCCGGGTGCTCGAAGCCGAGCCGGGTGGCGTGCAGCCACTGCCGGGCCAGGCCGAGGCGCTCGGCGAGGACGGGATCGGCGCCGTAGGTCAGGTCGCCGACGCACGGGTGCCGCAGCGCGCTCAAGTGCACCCTGATCTGGTGGGTGCGCCCGGTCTCGAGCCGCACCTCCAGCAGGCTGGCCGACCGGTGCGCCTCCAGCGTGTCGTAATGGGTGATGCTCGGCTTGCCGCCCGAAACCACCGCCCAGCGGTACTCGTGCCGGGGATGTCGCCCGACCGGGGCGTCCACGGTGCCGCGCAGCGGGTCGAGCTGACCCTGGACGAGGGCCTGGTACACCTTGTCGACCGTGCGGTCGCGGAAGGCGCCCTTGAGCACCGAGTAGGCGTGCTCGGACTTCGCGACGACCATCAGGCCGCTGGTGCCGACGTCGAGCCGGTGCACCACCCCCTGCCGCTCGGCCGCACCCGAGGTGGCGATCGGGTAGCCGGCCGCGGCCAGGTGCCCGACGACCGTGGGACCGCTCCACCCCGGGCTGGGGTGGGCAGCCACGCCGACCGGCTTGTCGACGACCACCAGGTCGTCGTCGTCGTGGACGATCCGCATGCCGGCGACCAGCTCGGCGACGGGTACGGGCTCGTAGTCTGGCGCCGGCAGGTCGACGTCGAGCCAGTCACCGGCGCGCACCCGGTCGGACTTGGCCGGTTGCTGACCGTCGATCAGCACCGCACCGGTGGCGACCAGGTCGGCGGCGCGGGTGCGTGACAACCCGAGCAGGCGGGCGAGCGCGCTGTCGAGCCGGTCGCCGTCCAGCCCGTCGGGCACCGGCAGGCTGCGGTGGTCGGTCATGTCCCGGTGTGGTCGGATTCACGACTCCCGTCCAGGCCGGCCCCCCGCAGCGACTGCACGGCGATGAGGACGGCCGCCACCACGATGCAGCTGTCGGCCAGGTTGAACACCGGGAAGTTCGGCAGCCGCAGGAAGTCCACGACATGGCCCTGGAAGGGTCCCGGTTCGCGCAGCATCCGGTCGGTGAGGTTGCCCAGCGCGCCACCGAGCAGCAGTCCCAGCGCGACCGCCCAGGCCCGGCTGCGGATCCGTACGGCGAGCCAGCCGATGACCACGACGACGACGATCGCCACGACGGTCAGCAGCGCGGTCAGCGAGGTCGCGATGCTGAACGCGGCTCCCGGGTTGCGCGTCACGGTGAGGTCCAAGACACCGGGGATCACGTCGACGGGGCGGCGACCGACGAGCGTCTCGACGGCGGCCACCTTGCTGGCCACGTCCAGCACCCAGGCCGTGAATGCCACCGCCGCGAACAGCACCAACCGGCGGGGGGGCGACGGCAACGGCTCGGCTGCGGCAGCGTCGCCGCCCGCTGGCGTCAGCGACGCTCCTGCTGCTGCTTGCATGACAGGCACAGTGTGGCACGCGGGAAGGCCATCAGCCGCAGCTTGCCGATCGGCTCACCGCACGACTCGCACCGGCCGTAGCTGCCGTCGTCGAGCCGCGCGAGCGCGTGCTCGACCTGGAGCAGCATCTCCCGGCTGTTGTTGGCCAGCGACATCTCGGCGTCCCGCTCCAGCGCCTTCGAGCCGATGTCGGCCTGGTCGTTGCCGGCGCCGTCTCCACCGTCGCGCAGCAGGGTCTTGATCTCCCGCTCGGCCAGCGCAACCTCATCTAGCAGCCGAACGCGATCGGCGTCCAACTCGGAGCGGACCTCGGCGACGTCAGCGGCCGACCATTTCGCCTCACCCTCGCGCACGGGCAACGAGGCCGCTGCCTTGCCGCCGGTCTTGCCGGCACCGGTCTGCTTGGCGTCTGCCTGGGCCATGGGCCCCCCCGTCTCGGTGGTTGGTGCGGAGAGGATAGGGCACGGACCCGCCTCGGACACCACGGCCGCGCCACCGTGGTGCCGATGCCGCGGCTCAGCCGCGGTCGTCCGACTCCTCGCCGAGCAGTGACTGCAAGCGTGACTGCGGCGGCTGCCCATCCTCGGCGTGCTCTGCGTCGGTGTCTGCATCGCGGTCGGCAGCGGCGTCGGCATCGGTGCCGCCACCCGGCCCGGCGTCGGCGGCGTCGTTCTCCTCGCCTTCGAGCTGGGCCAGCTGCGAGCTGAAGTACTGCTTGAGCCGGCTGCGGTACTCACGCTCGAAGGCGCGCAGGTGCTCGACCTCGCTAGCCATCGCATCCCGCTCGGCCTCGACGTCTGCCAGCAGCTGGCGGCGCCGGTTGCTGACCTCGGCGTCCAGGCTCTCGGCCCGCTCGCGCGCCTCAGACTGCACGGTCTCGGCCTTGGTGGTGGACTCCTCCTCGAGCCGCAGCGCCTCGGCACGAGCCTCGGACACCAACGTGTCGGCGGTCGCCCTGGCCTCGGCGACCACCTCGTCAGCGTTGCGCCCGGCAAGCTCCATCAGCCGTGCCGCGGCGAGCGAGGCCTCGGCGACATCGGTCGGCGTGCCGCCGGGTGTCGACACCGTGTCCAACCCGGTGGTCTCGCTCGTGCCGACGGTGGGCGCGCTGGACGCCGCCTCGGCGGTCTCGGCGACATCGGACGTCTCCCCCGACCCGTCGTGGGCGGCCAGCCGCTTCAGCTCGGACTCGACCTCGTCGAGGAACTGGTCGACCTCCCCCATGTCGTAGCCCTCGCGGAGGCGTACCGGCGTGAAGCGCTTGTTGCGCACGTCTTCGGGCGTCAGTGGCATGGCTCACCTGTTCGGGTCGTGATCTGGCGTTGGGTGTCGGGGCGTCGTGGCACCCGCGGCGCCTTCGGGTCGCGGGCACCTGCGCCCACGAACGATACAGAAGTCGCACAGCCGACAGCGGACGGGGCGGCCGACGTCGGGGAGACACGCCGGCGGGTCGGCGACGGTCAGAAAAACCGTCAGAAAAACACCGCGGCATTGACACCCTGAAGCACCCACAGCGCGATCAGCAGCACCATCGGCGACAGGTCCAGCCCCACCGACCCCAGCCGCAGCGGCGGGATCACCCGGCGCAGCGCCCGCAGCGGCGGGTCGGTCACGGTGTAGACCGCCTCGCAGATCACCAGCACCAGACCCTGCGGGTGCCACGACCGGGCCAGCACCTGCACCCAATCGATGATGAACCGGGAGATCAAGACGATGACGCAGATCCAGAGGACGAAGCCGATGACCTGCCCGACGAGGACCATGGGTCGATTGTCCGTTGCGACGCAAGCGGCGCCACCACTGGGGTCACCACTGGGTCACCGTTGGCGCGACCGCGCGCGCCTCAGCTCTGGTTGAAGAAGCCGCCCTCGGCGATGCGTTCCTTGTCCTCCGCGGCCACGGTGACATTGGGTGGCGACAGCAGGAAGACCTTGCTGGTGACCCGCTCGATGGAGCCCTCGACGGCGAAGACCAGGCCGGCGGCGAAGTCGACGAGTCGCTTGGCGTCGTTGTCGTCCATCTCCGACAGGTTCATGATCACCGGGATGCCCTCGCGGAAGTGCTCGCCGATCGTCCGCGCCTCGTTGTAGGTGCGCGGGTGCAGCGTGGTGATCCGAGACATCTCGACCCCTGCCGGGCGTGGACGGCGCTCCGCCAGGTGCGCCACCGGCGCGGCGCTGTCGGTCCGCACCGCGCGTACCGGACGCCCCGACTCGCTGTCTGCGGACTCGAGGCGCTGCGGGTCGAGGCGCTGCGAGCCGTGCGGCTGGGACGCCTGCTGGGCGAACTCCTGCCGACCAGTGTCCTCGGCGCTGCCCTCGTCGTAGAAGTCATCGGCGTCCTCGACCAACCCGAGGTAGACACCCATCTTGCGCATCGCGCTTGCCATTGCGGTCACCCTCCGGGAAAGCGTTGCCGATTCGTCGCTGACACTAGCGGAGCGGAGGCCGCTCCCCGAGCACCGCGCGGCCGACACGCAGGTGTGTCGCTCCCGCGGCCACGGCCTGTTCGAGGTCGGCGCTCATGCCCGCCGAGACCCGGTCCGCGCCGGGATGATCGGCGGCAACCCCGGCGGCGATGGCGGCCAGCCGGTCGAACGATTCGGCCGGGTCGCGGCGGGGCGGCGCGACCGTCATCACACCGCGCAGCCGCAGCGAGCCGGCGGCGGCCACCGCCTCGACCACCGCGGGCAGGTCCGCCGGGGGCGCGCCCGACCGCTGGCCGGTGCGTCCACGATCGCTCGGGTCGAGGTCGATCTGCACCAGGCAGTCCAGGATGCGCCCGGCTCGCTGCGCGCCCCGGTCGAGGGCGGTGACCAGTCGAACCCGGTCCACCGAGTGCACGAGGTCGGCATAGCCGGCGATCGGTCCTGCCTTGTTGGTCTGCACGGCGCCGACGAAGTGCCAGGTCAGATCCCGCAGCCCCGCCGACGTGCACTCGTCCACCTTGCGTCCGGCCTCGGGGTGGCGTGCCTCGCCGAGGTGGGTGACGCCGAGCCCGGCGAGCAGCGCGACGTCGCTGGCGGGATAGGTCTTGGTGACCACCACCAGCTCCACGTCGGCGCGGTCGCGCCCGGCGGCGGCGCAGGCGGCCGCGATGCGCTGCTCGACCTGCTGGAGCCGGCGGGCGAGCTCACCGGCCCGTCCCCCGTCGTCGGCGGTCACGGCTGGATCTGCACGAGCGCACCCATGCGTCCCGATCGAGTCCCCTGCCGGCGGTGGGAGAAGAAGTCGTCGGATTCCATCGTGCACATGGCACGCTCGTCGGCCAGGTCGTGCACGTCGACGCCGGCGCGCTGCAGCTGGTCGCGCACCCCGGCCGCCAGGTCGAGGCCGGGGGTGCCGGTGCGGGTTGTGCACCAGGTCGCGGGCTCGATCGCCGCGACGTCGGCGCGCATCGCGGCCGGGACCTCGTAGCAGGCGCCGCAGATCCGGGGCCCGATCCAGGCGTGCAGCCGCTCCGCACCCAACCCCCGGAGCGCGTCGACGGCTACCGACACCACGCCGGCCCGCGTGCCCGGCCGTCCGGAGTGCACGACGGCCGCCAGCGCGCCTGCGGGGTCGGCGATCGCCACAAGCACGCAGTCGGCTGCCCGCGCGAGCAGCACCAGGCCCGCGGTGGCGGTCACCAGGCCATCTGCCTCCGGCGGCTGCCGACCCACCGCCGCCCGGTCGACGACGGCGACCCCGCGCCCGTGGACCTGGCGCATGGCCAGCAGCTCGGGCTCGGCGATGCCGAACGCCCCGGCCAGCCGACCGCGGTTGGCCGACACGGCGGCGTCGGTGTCGTGCTCGCCGTCGCCGCCCCGACCGTGGGCCGCCGCGAGGTTCAGCGAGGCCCAGGGGCCGGTGCTCACGCCGCCGTGCCGGTCGGTGAAGGCGACCCGGACCCGCCCCGCCGTGCTGTCGTGGACGAACAACGCCGTCGGCGCCCCCTCCTACTTCAAGAAGTCGGGAACGTCGAGCTCGTCGTCGTCGAAGTGCACCGGCCGCGGGCGCTGCTGGACCGGCCCGGCACCGACACCCACGGGGGCCGGACGCTGCTGTGGCTGGGGCTGGGCCGGTGGCTGGGCTTGGGGCTGGCGAGCGGGCTGACCCGGCTGGGTTCCGGAGCCGTCGTGCTGCGGGTGCTGGCCCGACGCCGGCTGCCGGAACGGCTGCGGCTCCTGTGGTACCCGGGCCGGCTGCTGCGGGGACGGGTCGCGACGCAGCGGCGCCTGGCTGGCCTCGCGCCGCTTGGGCATGCCGCCCTCGAAGCCGGCGGCGATCACGGTCACCCGCACCTCGTCGCCGAGCGCGTCGTCGATGACGGCGCCGAAGATGATGTTCGCCTCGGCGTGTGCCGCCTGCGACACCAGCGCCGCGGCCTCGTTGATCTCGAACAGTCCGAGGTCGGAGCCGCCGGCGATGGAGAGCAGGACACCGTGCGCCCCGTCGACGGAGGCTTCCAGCAACGGGCTGGACACCGCCATCTCGGCCGCCGCGACCGCGCGGTCCTCGCCGCGCGCGGAGCCGATACCCATCAGCGCCGAGCCGGCCGCGGACATGACCGACTTGACGTCGGCGAAGTCGAGGTTGATGAGCCCGGGGGTGGTGATCAGGTCGGTGATCCCGGAGACACCCTGCAGCAGCACCTGGTCGGCCTGCTTGAAGGCATCGAGCACGCTGACGGCCCGGTCGCTGATCGACAGCAGCCGGTCGTTCGGGATGACGATGAGGGTGTCGACCTCTTCGCGCAAGGCGGCGATGCCCTCCTCGGCCTGGTTGGCCCGCCGGCGGCCCTCGAAGGCGAACGGACGGGTCACCACGCCGATCGTCAGCGCGCCCAGTGAGCGGGCGATCTTGGCGACGACGGGTGCGCCGCCGGTGCCGGTTCCCCCACCCTCACCGGCGGTCACGAAGACCATGTCGGCACCCTTGAGGACCTCCTCGATGTCCTCGGAGTGGTCTTCGGCCGCCTTGCCGCCCACGTCGGGGTCGGCACCGGCGCCGAGTCCGCGGGTGAGCTCGCGGCCGATGTCGAGCTTGACGTCCGCGTCGCTCATGAGCAAGGCCTGTGCGTCGGTGTTGATGGCGATGAACTCCACGCCCTTCAACCCGATCTCGATCATCCGATTGACCGCGTTCACGCCGCCGCCGCCGATGCCGACGACCTTGATCACGGCCAAGTAGTTCTGCGCTGCCATGTCGGCACCTCTCATCTCGGTTCGACTCCGGTCGCCGGGGCTGACCTAACTATCACTCTCAAGTAGAGGGTTATAGTTATGTCAACCTCGACCTGGGACAGAAACGTACGCAGCATCGTCGGAACTGCGTGCGCGACACGCGGGTGCGATGCGGACTTTTCTGATGCGGCGTCCACTCCCCAGGGTGCAGCTCAGGACGCT
>JBBSNM010000057.1:0-18124 GCA_038232655.1 Propionibacteriales bacterium
CGCGCCCCGCCGCGCCCCGCCGCGCCGGCGCCTCCGCGCCCCACCCCCGCTCCACCCCCGCTCCACCCCCGCCCCACCCCCGCCCCACCCAGTCAGATGGCCGGCCACGTTTACGTGGCTGGCCATCGCTTTGCGTGGCACGCACGCCCCGTAAGGCGGCGCTGCGCCACGTTTACGTGGCTGGCCATCGCTTTGGTGGGCGGATCCTGGGCGTGGTGGGCGGATCCTGGGTGTGGGGGCGGGCCGACGGTGTCGCATCAGAGGAAGTGCCCGCTGGGCAAGTACGGGGCCGGCGGGCGCATCCCCCGCAGCGCCAGGTAGCCCTGCGTCTGCACGTCGAGCCCGGCGGCCACGATCACGTCGAGCGCCCACTGGTTGGCCGCCGTCACGTGCGGCACCCGCACCGGCTGCCCCGCCAACCCGGACCCGAGCGCTGCCCACAGCAGCCGGGCCGCCGTCCGTTCGTTGGTCGCGGCGAGCAGGTAGACGGTGCCCGGGGAGCGCAGGTAGCAGTAGCCCTGGCCACCAGGCCGGTCCACCACCAGCATCGGCATCGTCGCAGCCAGCAGCGGGTGGTCGATGCCGTGGCCGGAGCCACGCGTGCGCCGGTCGACGGAGTCGGCCAGGTCGATGTCTGCCGCGGTGGCCTCGCGGACGTCCTCGGGCACCGGCAGGGCCTCGCGCCGCACCTCGCCGAGGCCGTGCATCGTCGGGTGCAGGTCGAAGCGTGCGGAGCGGTAGCGGCGCGCCGCCCGCGGGTCGGGCGACGAGACGACCATGCCGCGCAGGCAGCCCGCCCCGTACTCCAGCGCCGTGTCCAGCAGCCGGGTGCCGAGCCCCTGGCCCTGGGCGGCGGGCAGCACGGCGTATGCCGCGAGCAGCCACATCGTGTCTCTCCGCAACGACATGGTGACCCCGACCAGCCCGGCCGGTCCGTCGGCCACCCAGCACCCCGGGCCGTCATGGCGCAGCACGTGCTCGGCGTGCCGACGCCACGCGGCCGCCTGCTCGACCGACCGCAGCGCGGGCTCGGGTGTGCCGGGCAGCCGGGTGCGCCGGTCCACGTCCAGGTAGGTGTGTGCGGTCAGCCGTTCCACCTCCGCGACGTCGGCGGGTCGCATCCGGCGGATCAGCACCCCGTCACCGTATTGCCACCCCAGCCGCGGGGCAGGCAAGGATGCAGCATGCGCATCCTGGTGGCCCCCGACAGGTTCGCCGGCACGTTGAGCGCCGTGGAGGCCGCCGACGCTATCGTCGACGGCTGGCGTCGGCAGGCGCCCGGCGACGAGCTGTCCACGCTGCCGATGTCGGGCGGCGGGCCGGGCTTCGTGCACGCGCTCGCCGCGCACCTGGACGGCGAGCTGCTGGCGATGTCGGTGTCGGGGCCGTACGAGGTGCGGGTCCCGGCCACCGTGCTGATGCACCGAGGCACCGCCTACGTCGAGGCGGCCCAGGCGTGCGGCCTGCACCTGACCCCGGCGGCGCAGCGTGACCCCGAGTGTGCCACGTCGTTCGGGGTCGGCGAGCTCATCGGCGCCGCCATCGACGCCGATGCCGAGCGGGTCGTGGTTGGCCTCGGCGGCTGTGCGGTCAACGACGGCGGCGCCGGGCTGCTGAACGCGCTGGGCGCCGACCCCGGCATCAGCAGCGGCGTCGACCTGCGTGCCGGCACGGCTGGCCTGGCCGCGCTGTCCGGCGGCGCGGCAATCGACCTCACCGGGGCGCGCCGGCGGGTCGGTGACGTCGCGCTGGTGGCGGCGAGCGACGTCGAGATCCCGTTGCTGGGTCTGCGCGGCGCCACCAACGTGTTCGGCGGGCGGCTGGGCATCGCCGACGAGCGGAAGCCAGCGGTCGACGGACTGCTGGAACGCCTCGCCAAGGCCACCGACCCTGCGGTGGCCGGCCGACCGGGCGCCGGTGCGGCCGGAGGGCTCGGCTTCGCGCTGCAGCTGCTGGGCGGCAGCCGGCGACCCGGGGTCGACCTGGTCGCCGAGACGGTCGGGCTGGCCGAGTGCTGCGCCGCTGTCGACCTGGTGCTGACCGGGGAGGGGGCCTTCGACTTCTCCTCGCGCGCCGGCACGGTGGTCTACGGCGTCGCACAGGTCGCCGGCCCGGCCGTCCGCCCGTGCGTGGTGCTGGCCGGCCGCGTCGACGTCGGCAGCCGGGAGATGCGCGCCCTCGGTGTCGAGCAGGCGTACTCTCTCACCGAGCTGATCGGCAGTGCCGCCGCGCTGGCTGACCCGGCCGGCTCGCTCGCGAGCCTGGCGGCACGGGTGGCCCGGCAGTGGTCGCACTGACCGGTGGCACGCTGACGGGATGGAGTGCTGCAGCTTCGCCGGCCATGAGGTGGCACCATGGGAGCTGCAGGACCACCGCACGACGGGGAATGGCCACCTCGACCCTGGCGTTAGCCACGGCGGCACCCCATGACCGCGAGCTGACAGGAGTGACCCGATGAGCGACCAGACCGGCACCACGACCGCGACCGAGCCCACCACCGACGGCGTGGTGCTGACCTCCGGTGCGGCCGGGAAGATCCGCACTCTGCTCGAGCAGGAGGGCCGCGACGATCTGGCCCTGCGCATCGCCGTGCAGCCGGGCGGCTGCTCCGGGCTGCGCTACCAGCTGTTCTTCGACGAGCGCAAGCTCGACGGCGACCAGGTGCGCGACTTCGACGGCGTCGACGTGGTGGTCGATCGGATGAGCGCGCCGTACCTGATGGGCGCCACCATCGACTTCGTCGACACCATCGAGAAGCAGGGCTTCACGATCGACAACCCGTCGGCCACGTCGTCGTGTGCGTGCGGCGACTCCTTCCACTGAGCCAAGCCCTCCCGAGCCCCGCACGCCGCCCACCCGGCGTGCGAGGCTCGCCGGAGTCTTGGGCCACCTGATCGCATGTTCGGGCCCGGGTGCGGGTAGATTCCCTCCTGTCCGACGACAGGTGAGGAAGGTGGCCGTGAGCCGGCAGTTGCGTGCGCACGACTCCCGCGCCCCCGGTCGTCGCCAGCGCGCGGCGAGCACCCTGCGGGGCTTGCTGGCTGCCGCCACCCTGCTGCTGCTCAGCGGCTGCACGGGCCGCGATCTGGGCTTTCCCACCGGCGCCAGCAGCGACACCGAGCCCACCGCCCAGCTGTGGCTCAGCGCGTGGGTGGCCGCCGGTGTCATCGGCATCTTCGTCTTCGGCCTGATCATCTGGGCGCCGGTGCGCTACCGCCGACGCTCCGAGGACGAGATCCCGCCGCAGGTGCGCTACAACCTGCCGATCGAGGTGCTGTACACGGTCGCGCCGATCATCGTGGTGCTGGTGTTCTTCTTCCACACCATCCAGACCGACGCTGAGCTGCAGCCCACCGAGGAACCGACACACACCGTGCAGGTGCTGGCCCAGAAGTGGTCCTGGGCGTTCACCTACGTCGAGGAGGACGCGGTCGGGGGCGAGTCGGTGTTCTCGGTCGGTGACACCGCGAACCGTCCGACCCTGATGCTCCCCGTCGGCGAACCGGTGCAGATCGATCTGCGATCCCAAGACGTCATCCACTCGTTCTGGGTGCCGGCGTTCTACTACAAGCAGGACGTCGTGCCCGGGCGCAAGAACTCCTTCGCCATCACGCCGACCCGTGAGGGCACCTACGAGGGCCGCTGCTCCGAGCTGTGCGGCCTGCATCACAGCCGGATGCTGTTCACCCTGGAGGTCGTCGACCGCGACACCTACGACGCGCACCTGCAGGACCTGCAGGAGGCCGGCAACGTGGGCACGGCCGACGGCGCCAGCGTCACCGACGACATCGTCGGCCTCGACGAGGAAGACGAAGCCGGCAGCAGCGAGGAAGGAGCCCCAGAGTGACCACGACCGTCACCCCCCCGGGTCAGACCAGCCCGGGCCCGCCGCCGCCCCCGCCGCGCAAGCCCACGATGGGCCAGCTCGCCGCCAAGGTGATGAGCACGACCGACCACAAGGTGATCGGCAACTTGTACTTCGTGACGTCGTTCGCCTTCTTCCTGGTGGGTGGGGTGTTGGCGCTGCTGATCCGCACCGAGCTGGCGCAGCCGGGCAGCCAGGTGGTGTCGGACCAGGTGTACAACCAGCTGTTCACGATGCACGGCGTGATCATGTTGTTGTTCTTCGCCACTCCGCTGTTCGCGGGGTTCGCGAACGCGATCATGCCGTTGCAGATCGGGGCGCCGGACGTGGCGTTCCCGCGGTTGAACATGTTCAGCTACTGGACGTTTCTGTTCGGGGCGTTGATCGCGGCGTCCGGGTTCTTCGTGCCCGGTGGTGCGGCGGACTTCGGCTGGTACATGTACGCGCCGTTGTCGGATGCGGTGAACTCGCCCGGTGTTGGCGGTGACCTGGCGATCATGGGGGTGTGGTTGGCGGGGCTGGGCACGATCTTGGGTGCGGTCAACTTCGTGACCACGATCTTTTGCATGCGGGCGCCGGGCATGACGATGTTTAGGATGCCGATCTTCACCTGGAACATCTTGGCCACGAGCCTGCTGGTGCTGATCGCGTTCCCGATCTTCGCCGGCGCGTTGTTGATGTTGGAGGCCGACCGGACGCTGGGCGCGCACGTGTTCGACGCCGCCAACGGTGGGGCGATCTTGTGGCAGCACCTGTTCTGGTTCTTCGGCCACCCGGAGGTCTACATCATCGCGCTGCCGTTCTTCGGGATCATCACCGAGGTGCTGCCGGTGTTCAGCCGCAAGCCGATCTTCGGCTATGTCGGGCTGGTCGCCGCGACCTTGACGATCGCGGCGCTGTCGGTGGCGGTGTGGGCGCACCACATGTTCACCACCGGCGCGATCGACCGGCCGTTCTTCTCGTTCATGACGTTCTTGATCGCGGTGCCGACCGGGGTGAAGTTCTTCAACTGGATCGGCACGATGTGGGGCGGGTCGATCAGCCTGGACACCCCGATGCTGTGGTCGCTGGGGTTCTTGGTGACGTTCCTGTTCGGCGGGCTGACCGGGGTCATCCTCGCCTCCCCGCCGCTGGACTTCCAGGTGTCGGACAGCTACTTCGTGGTGGCGCACTTCCACTACGTGGTGTTCGGCACGGTGGTGTTCGCGATGTTCGCCGGGTTCTACTTCTGGTGGCCCAAGTTCACCGGCCGGATGCTGGACGAGACGCTGGGCAAGATCCACTTCTGGATGCTGTTCACCGGCTTCCACCTGACCTTCCTGGTGCAGCACTGGCTGGGCGTGGAGGGGTTCCCGCGCCGCTACGCCGACTACGAGGTCAACGACGGGTTCACCACGCTGAACGAGATCTCCACGATCGGGTCGTTCGTGCTCGGCGCGTCGATGATCCCGTTCTTCTGGAACGTGTGGAAGTCGCGTAACGCGCCGCTGGTGCAGACCGACGACCCGTGGGGGTGGGGCCGGTCGATGGAGTGGGCCACCAGCTCCCCGCCGCCGCGGCACAACTTCCACCGGCTGCCCCGGATCCGCTCCGAATCCCCCGCGTTCGACCTGCACCACCCCGAGGTCGCCGCCCTCGAACTCGCCGACAACGGCGTGCTCGACGACGAGCGGGGCTGGGACGGGCCCGACGTGGACGGTCGCGGCGGGCAGGTCCGCAAGAGCATGCAGCACGACGGGGGACGTGACCGGTGAAGGTCGAAGCCTGGGTGATGGGCATGGTCGCGATCTTCTTCGGGGTCGTCACCCCGATCTACTGGCTGCTCTCCAAGGACCCCACCGGCACCAGCGCACTGGTGATGACGACCCTCCTGGGCGCGCTGGTCGCGTTCTACCTGTACGTGGTGGCCAAGCAGATCGACGCCCGCCCCGAGGACCGTGGTCGAGCCGAGGTGGCCGACGGTGCCGGTGAGCTGGGGTTCTTCCCGCCGTACAGCTGGTGGCCGTTCTTCACCGCGTCGGCGCTGGTCGTCATGGTGCTCGGCGTGGTGTTCGGCTGGTGGCTGTTCATCATCGGCATCGGTGTCGGCGCCATCGCGTTGGTGGGCTTCGTGTACGAGTACTACCGCGGCTTCCACGCGCACTGAGCGGGTACGGGCCGCAGCGAAGAGTGGCCAAGATTACACGCGACATGAGCCTGCAACGCCGAGTTCCTCGTCTTTTCGGGCTACCCTAAGCGCTTCACCGCCAAAAATGTGAGGTTTCGTCGTGCCCAGACACCACCGCCGTCGGGTCGTCGTCGCTATGACCACGGCTCTTTCGGTCTCCGTTGCGCTGGGTGCGTGCACCGCAGATCAGGAATCGAGCCAGTCGGCCGAGGAGGCCAGCAGCGCGCCCCGCTCGGCCGCCAGCGAGGGCAGCGAGCAGGCCGAGCCCAAGGCCAAGCCGTTCGCCGTGGCCGTCGGCGTGGCGGGACACGTCCGCCAGGTCGCAGTTGACAGCCCGGTGCGGGTGAGCGCGACCCGGGGCACCCTGCAGCGGGTCCAGGCGTTCCACGGACGGCGCAGCCCCGAGACCACGGTGCGCGGCAAGCTGAACGCCGCCAAGGGCACCTGGACGCTGCAGGACACCCTGCAGCCGGGACTCAACTACACCGTGCTGAGCACCGGCCGAAACGCCGACGGTGTGCGCCGCACCGTCCGCAAGACCTTCAGCACCGACGACCTCAGCCTGGACGAGCAGACCTACCCCAGCGTCGCTCCGCTGCAGGGCGAGACCGTGGGCGTGGGGATGCCGGTCGTGGTCACCTTCGACGTGCCGGTGAAGAACCGGGCCGCCATCGAGCGGCAGCTGTCGGTGTCTTCCAAGCCTAAGGTGCGCGGCAGCTGGCACTGGATGTCGGCCAGCGAGGTGCACTACCGGCCACGCACCTACTGGCCGGCCGGTGCCGATGTCGACGTGGACATCGACATCGACTCCGTTGACGCGGGTGGTGGTGTCTACGGTCAGGAGAGTCGGCACCTGTCGTTCAACGTCGGCGACCGCGTCGTCAGCAACATCGACCTCAAGACCTACACCATGCGGGTCAAGGTCAACGGGTCCCCGGCACGGACGATTCCGGTGTCGGGTGGCAAGCCGGGCTTCGAGACCCGCAACGGCACCAAGGTCATCATGGAGAAGTACGAGTCGAAGCGGATGGACGCCGCTACCACCGGCATCAGCCCCGGCGACCCGGAGTACTACAACATCTCCAACGTCCGGTACGCGATGCGGGTCACCTACTCCGGGGAGTTCCTGCACGCGGCGCCCTGGTCGGTGGGCTCACAAGGCGGGGCCAACGTCAGCCACGGCTGTGTCGGCATGAGCAGCGACGACGCGGCCTGGCTGTTCGGCCTCACCAACCGTGGCGACATCGTCCGGGTCGTCGGCAGCGACCGCGATCTCGAGCAGGGCAACGGCTGGACCGACTGGGACATGAGCTGGGCCGACTACACGGCGGGTTCCGCCCTCACTTAGCCCACGATCGGCCGGTCGTGACCGTCAGTGGCGGCGGGGGAGCCCGAGTTCGTTGACGCCCTGGAACTCCTCGTCCGCGGGTTCGAGCTCAGAGTCGGCGTGCCCATGGCTATGGGCCTCTGCCAGCTCTTCGGCGGTCGGCTTCTGCCGGTCGTCGCCGTACCAGAACCGGGACAGCCGAGCCCGCACGCGTTGCAGGGCGTTGTTCGGGGCGGCCACGCCGTTCTCGTCCCGCTCCGCGGGCAGCGCCGCGACCTGCGGGCGCTCGTGCGCGGTCAGCGCGTAAGCCTCCTCGGCGGACAGCGGCACGTGCTTCTCGCTGTAGGCGCCATCCGGGGAGCGGACGATGACGCCGGACTCGTGGCCGTGCAGGACCGTCTCGGCGCTTTGCCGCTGCAGCCCGATACAGATCCGCTTGGTGACGATGAAGGCCACCACGGGTCCCACGAAGATCAGGATGCGCAGCGCGCGGGTGATCGTGTAGAAGTCCACGTCGAAGTGCGTGGCGATGATGTCGTTGCCGCCGGAGATCCACAGCAGCCCGTACGCGGTGATACCGGCCGCGCCGAAGGCGGTGCGGGTCGGTGCGTTGCGGGGACGCTGTAGCAGGTGGTGGACACGCTTGTCGCCGGTCACCCACTGCTCGACGAAGGGGTAGGCGGCCAGCACGCCGAACAGCAGCCCCATCAGCGCCACACCGGGCAGGAAGACGTTCATCGACAGCGTCTGCCCTAGCACGGTGAACTCCCAGGCGGGCATGATCCGCAGCGCACCGTCGAGCCAGCCCATGTACCAGTCCGGCTGGGAGCCAGCGGTCACCTTGGACGGGTCGTACGGACCGAAGACCCAGACCGGGTTGATCTGGAACAGCGCACCCATCAGTGCGGTGACCCCGAACACGACGAAGAAGAAGCCACCGGCCTTGGCCATGTAGACCGGCATCAGCGGGTAGCCGACGACGTTGTTGTTGGTGCGGCCGGGGCCGGGCCACTGGGTGTGCTTGTTGTACACCAGCAGCAGCATGTGGAAGGTGATCAGCGCCAGCAGGATGCCGGGGATCAGCAGCACGTGCGCGACGTAGATGCGAGGGATGAAGTCGTTGCCCGGGAACTCACCGCCGAACACGAAGAACGAGATGTAGGTGCCCACGACGGGGATCGAGCGCATCAGCCCCTCGGCGATGCGCAGCCCGGTGCCGGACAGCAGGTCGTCGGGCAGCGAGTAGCCGGCGAAACCCTCCACGATGCCCAGCTGCAGCAGCGCCAGACCGACCAGCCAGTTGGTCTCGCGCGGCTTGCGGTAGGCGCCGGTAAAGAAGATCCGCAGCATGTGCACGAGCATCGCGGCCAGGAACAGGGTGGCCGCCCAGTGGTGGATCTGGCGCATCAGCAGCCCGCCGCGCACCTCGAAGGACAGGTCCAAGGTCGAGGCGTAGGCGGTGGACATCTCGACCCCGCGCCACGGCGCGTACGCGCCCTCATACTCGAGCTCGGCCATGCTGGGGTCGAACCAGAACGACAAGAACACCCCGGACAGCAGCAGCACGACGAAGCTGTACAGCGCGATCTCGCCGAGCATGAACGACCAGTGCTCGGGGAAGACCTTGCGCATCTGCTTCTTGGCCAGCCCGGCCAGGCCGATCCGGTCGTCGAGCCACTGGGTGGGCCCGGCGACGGGGCCGTACGACTTCTTGCGCGGCGCCTTCGACGAGCCGTCAGCCTCGATCCGAGTGCTCATCGGTCTCCCGCCTCAGTCGTGTGTTCCAGACTGGTTCCAGAATAAGCCCGCATCGTCAATCCGTCAGTCCTGGTACATCTCGGGGAAGCTGGGACCGACCGGCTCGGCGAAGTCGCCGAGCGCGATCAGGTAGCCCTCGTCGTCGAGGCCGAGCTCGAGCTGCGGCACCGCCCGCCTGGCCGGCCCGAACACCACCCGGCCGCCGTCGGCGAGGTTAAACGTGGACTGGTGGCAGGGGCAGATCAGGTTCTTGGTCTGCTGCTCCCACAGCGAGATGGGGCAGCCCAGGTGGGGGCAGATCTTGCTGTAGCAGAGGATGCCGTCGACGCCCTTGTCGGCGCTGCTGGCGTTGACGATCTCGTCGGGGAGCATGCGGACGACGACAACCGACGCCTTCGCCTTGGCGTTGAGCAACTCGGTGCCCTCGTAGGCGGGGTGCTCCTCGCCCTCGGCGATCTCGTAGAACACGCCCGGCTGGGCGTTGACCAGCTGGCCGAGCTGGATCTCGTCTGGACGCAGCGGCTCGCCGGTGACGTCGTTGACGACCCGCACGCCCTTGGCCCAGACGGTCCTGCGGGGGGCGTTACCCGGCAACGGGCCTAGATCGGCGAACAGCACGACCGCGGGCAGGCCCAGCACCCCTAACGAGGTCAACAGCGTCCCCCGCAGCATCGACCGGCGACCGAACCCCGACTCCTCGGCGCCCTGCTCGAAGGCCGCCAGCGCCTCGGCCTTGTCCTCGTCGGAAGACCCGGATCCGTGCCGCATCTCGACCATCTCGTGGTCGTCCATCAGTGTTTTGGCCCACTGGATGGCGCCGATGCCGATCAGCAGCAGCGCGAGCCCGAGGGTCACCCCGAGGGCCAGGTTGAGCGCGCTGGTGCCGAACAGCACCGCGTCGCGCGGGATGGCGAAGTACGCCACGCAGAAACCCAGGGTCAGCAGCGCCGAGATGGCGAACAGCAGCGAGATCTGACGCTCGGCACGCTTCTCGGCGGCCGGGTCGACGTCGGTCGGCCGTGGCTGGTGGCTGCCGAGGCCCGGGTTCGCGACCGGGTCGCCGGCGTGCACCTCAACCCGCTCATCGGGGTGCGCCTGTTCGGCCGGCAGGTTCGCACTGTCGCCAGCGCTGCTGCCGTCCGCGGGGTGACTGCCGTGTGTGGTCATTGCTTGCTCGCCCGCACCGAGTGCTTGCCGATCCAGACCGCGAAACCAACCAGCGCGCCGATGCCGGCGACCCATCCTGCCAGCCCCTCACCGACCGGTCCGACCCGGCCGAGGTCGAAGCCGCCGCTGGCCGGCTCGGCCTGGATCTCGCGCAGCGAGGCGTAGATGTTCCGCTTGTCCTCGGGGGTGAGCACCTCGTCAGAGAACACCGGCATGCTCTGCGGGCCGGTGATCATGGCCTCGGCGAAGTGCACGCCCTCGACCCCCTCGAGGGTCGGCGCGTAGCGGCCGCCGCCGAGGGCACCACCGATGCCGGCCGCGTTGTGGCAGGCCGAGCAGTTGGCCAGGTAGAGCTCACGACCCTCGGTGATGTCCTCGTCGCTGACACCCGCCAGGTCGTAGTACTCCGGGCCAGGGATCGCTGGCCCGGGACCGAACTCCGCGGCCACGAAGGCGGCCATCGCCTCGGTCTCGGCCGCGTCGTAGAACGGTTCCTTGCGCGGTGCCTGCTGGCTGTTCTGCGCCATCGGCATCCGGCCGGTGCCCACCTGGAAGTCGACCGCGGCGGCGCCGACGCCGATCAGCGACGGACCGTACTGGCCGCCCTCGCGCTGCAAGATGCCCTGACCGTTCTGGCCGTGGCACGACGAGCAACCGGTCAGGTAGAGCTCACGGCCCTCGGCGACCAGGTCGGCGTCCGTGCCGGCGCTGTCGGCCCGCGCCGAGCCGGGTGCGGCCGCGGCGTACAGGCCGCCCGCCACGACCAGCCCGAGCAGCAGCACCAGCACACCGGCCAGCGGGTGCCGCCGGTGGGTCGACAGCTGTCGCACGGCTCGCGCTCCTCCTCGCTCGGTCACTGGATCAGGTAGATCGTCGCGAACAGCCCGATCCACACCACGTCGACGAAGTGCCAGTAGTAGGACACCACGATGGCACTGACCGCCTGCTCGTGGGTGAAGCGGCGCGCGACGAACGTGCGCCCGATGACGAGCAGGAAGGCGATGAGCCCACCGATCACGTGGATGCCGTGGAAGCCGGTGGTGAGGTAGAACACCGAGCCGTACGACGAGGACGAGATGGTGACGTTCTCGCGGACCAGCTCGGCGTACTCCAGCGCCTGGCCGGCGACGAACACCGCACCCATCAGGTACGTCAGCACGAACCACTCGCGCATGCCCCAGGCCGACCATCGCAGCAGGCTGCCGGTGCGCCCGGCCCCACCGCTCTCGGCGGCGAACACACCGAGCTGGCAGGTCACCGAGCTGAGCACCAGGATGATGGTGTTCCCGGTGGCGAACGGCACGTTCAGCAGCTGGGTCTCCTGCGCCCACAGACCGCCGGTGACGTTGCGGATCGTGAAGTACGCGGCGAACAGCGCCGCGAAGAACATCAGCTCGCTGGACAGCCACACGATGGTGCCGACGCTGACCATGCTGGGGCGGTTGTACTGCCCGTGCAGGCGAGAGGTCGGGACAGCCGTCGTCGTCGCCACGCGATCATTATGGGGGGCGGCGCCCCCGATGGGGCACCTCGACCCCCGGATTGTCGGACCTAGTCTGGTGTCGTGCCCGCAGCCCCCGCCAGCGTGCTCGCCCACGGCGACCCGTCCCAGGTGCCGCCGATCGGGCTCGGCGCGTTGCTGAGCGAGTGGCGGCTGGAGCTGCTGCCACTGCTCGTCCTGCTCACGGTCGTGCTGGCCTACGCCCTGCCGGCGCGGGCACTGCGCCGGCGCGGTGACCGGTGGTCGTACTGGCGCTCGGCCGCCTTCCTGCTCGGCGGCTGCGGCTCCATCGCACTGGCGCTGCTGTCGCCGCTGGCGGCCTACGACACCACCCTGCTGAGCGTGCACATGGTGCAGCACATGGTGCTGACGATGGTGGCGCCGGTCTTCCTCGCCTTGGGCGCACCGGTCACCCTGTGGCTGCGCACCCTGCCGGCGCGGCCGCGTGGCTGGCTGCTCGCGCTGGTGCACAGCCCACCGGTGCGGGTGCTGAGCTTCCCCCCGGTGGCGTTCGCCATCTTCGTCGTCAGCCCCTGGGCGCTGTACTTCACCGGCTGGTACGAAGCCACGCTGCAGTCTGCCCCCCTGCACGAGCTGACCCATGCGCACTTCGTGCTGGCCGGGTCGCTGTTCTTCTGGCCGCTGGTCGGCCTCGATCCGGTGCCGGGACGGGTTCCCTACGGCTTCCGACTGCTGACGACCTTCGTCTCGCTGCCCTTCCACGCCTTCCTCGGCATCACGATCATGGGTGCCACCACGCTCATCGCCGGCGACTACTACCTCGCCCTCGACCGCGAGGGGTTGCCGGGCGTCGAAACCGACCAGGAGCTCGCCGGCGCCCTGCTGTGGGCCTCCGGCGACCTGGTGGGGCTGCTGTTCTTCGGCGTGCTCTTCGTGCAGTGGGTGCGCAGCTCCCAGCGCGAGGCGGTGCGCGAGGACCGCCGGCTGGACCGCCTCGAACGTCGGGGGAGCAGCGATCCGTCGGCTGCCGGCGCGCCGGCCGACACCGAGGGCGGCACCGGCACGGCTCCACCCGGCCCCTCCTCGCCGCACCCCACTCCGCGGTCCCGCTAGCATTCGCCGGGTGAGCGAGCACGCCGCAGCCGGCCGACCCCTGCGCACGCTGGTGTACAGCGACGACGTCGACACCCGCGCGTCGATCCTGCTGGCACTGGGCAGTCGACCGCATCCGGACCTGCCCGAGCTCGACTACCTCGAGTGCGCCACCGAGCCGGCCGTTGTCCGGGCCATGGACGCGGGTGACATCGATCTGGTCATCCTGGACGGCGAGGCGGTGCCCGCCGGCGGGATGGGCATCGCCCGTCAGCTCAAGGACGAGATCTACCGCTGCCCGCCGATCCTGGTGATCACCGGCCGCCCGCAGGATGCCTGGCTGGCGACCTGGTCGCGGGCCGACGCTGCCGTGCCGCACCCGATCGACCCGCTGCGGTTCGCCGAGGTGGTCACCGAGATGATCCGCAGGCTGCTGAGCGGCACCGCCGGAACGCCCGCCCCCGCGCGATGAGCCGCCGGGGCAGGGCGCCGCGCGTGCCGGCGCGGCGATGACCGAGCACACCTGGCCGGAGGTGCTGACCGCACTGGTGCGCGGTCGTGACCTTGCCGCCGAACAGACCGCGTGGGCGATGGGGGAGGTGCTGACCGGCGACGCGACACCGGCTCAGGTCGCCGCGTTCGCCGTCGCGCTGCGTGCCAAGGGCGAGACCGTCGACGAGGTCGAGGGGCTCGTGCGCACGATGTACGAGCACGCCACCGCGATCGAGGTGCCGGGGAGGTGCGTCGACATCGTCGGCACCGGTGGCGACCGCTCCCGGACGGTCAACATCTCCACGATGGCGGCGGTGGTGACGGCGGGCTCCGGCGCGCGGGTGGTCAAGCACGGCAACCGGGCCGCGTCGTCGTCGTCGGGGTCGGCCGACGTGCTGGAGGCGCTCGGCGTGTCACTCGACTTGCCGCCAGCACGGGTCGCGCAGGTGGCGCTCGAGGCCGGCATCACCTTCTGCTTCGCGCCGGTCTTCCACTCCTCGCTGCGGCATGCGGCCGCGCCGCGGCGCGAGCTCGGCATCGCCACCACGTTCAACTTCCTCGGGCCGCTCACCAACCCGGTTCGCCCGGCCGCGCAGGCCGTCGGTGTCGCCGACCCGGCGATGGCGCCGGTGCTCGCGGGCGTGCTGTCTCGTCGAGGCGTCGACGCGTTGGTGTTCTGCGGGGACGACGGGCTGGACGAGCTGACGACAACGTCCACGTCCACGGTGTGGGTCGTCCGCCCGGGCGCCGAGGTCGAGCAGGTCACCCTCGACCCGCTCGACCTCGGGATCGGCCGCGCCCCTGCCGCATCGCTGGTCGGTGGCGAGCCCGACGTCAACGCCGACATCTTCCGGCGGGTGCTGGCTGGCGAGCCGGGCCCGGTCCGAGACGCGGTGGTGCTCAACGCCGCCGCGGGGCTCGCCACCTACGCCGGTGAGACCGGCTCGCTGGCGTCGCGACTGGCCACCGGTGTGGCCGCCGCCGTCACGTCGATCGACTCCGGTGCGGCGGCGGGTGTGCTCGACGCGTGGGTCGCCGCCACCCGCGCCTGACCGGCCGGGTCGCGGAGCCCGCGGCGGGCCACCGCGTACGGGTCGCGACAACCCCCGACTCTGGTCAGATACGACAGCCGCAGGCGCGCACAGATGTCGTACCTGACCACACTCGGGTGAGCGCGCGCGACAGTGGTCAGCTGCGACATCGCCGCCGCCGGAATCTTGTCGTAGCTGACCACGCGAGAGGTCGGGGTTGGTACGGCACCGGCGCCGGTAGCCGCCACTGATGTGCCGCTCAGTCCGCGGCGCCGAGACTGAAGGCGGCCTCCAGGTCGTGCTGGCTGAGCGTGCGGAAGGCGATGTGGGTCTCGGTCGACTGCACTCCGGGCACCTTGTTGAGCCGGTCGGCCACGACGGCGGCGACGTCGTCGTGGGTGCGCACCCGCACCATGGCGATGAGGTCGATGTGGCCGGTGACCGAGTAGACCTCGCTCACGCCGTCGAGGTCGGCGATCTGCTCGCCGACCTCGGGGATGCTGGCCACGTCTGCCTTGACGAAGACGATCGCGGTGATCATGCGCGGAGCCTAGCGGCGGCCCGGCTCGTCGAAGGCCAGCACCGAACCGCGGGCGTCGGCGGCGGCGTCCAGCAACGGCAGCAACCGCCGGGCGCCGGCGACCGGGCAGGTCCACTCGCCGTCCACATGCACCAGGCGCACCCCGTCGGCCTCGAGCCAGCGCAGCACCAGCTCGGACTCCTCGGGGGTGGCTGCCGGGGCGGGCCCCGGGCCGGGCAGGACCGTCTCGGCTCCGGCACGAAGCTCGCGCACCCAGTCACGGGCGCTCACCTGCCCGGGCATCACCCCCGCCGCGGCCAGCCGGCCGTGTCGGACCACGTGCACCTGCCAGCGCCCGTCGTCACCGCGGCGGGCGGCGACCAGCTCGGCGCAGTCGGTGAGCCCCCGGAGTCGTTGACTGCGCGCGGTGCCGCGGACCAGGGCGGTGAGCCGGTCACGCTGGGCGCCGGCCTCCTCGTAGCGCTGCTGGTCGGCGAGCGCGGCCATCGTGCGGGCCAGCGGCTCGTGCACGGCCTCGGGGCTCTCGGCCAGCGCGCTGCGCACCCGGTCGACCTCGACGGCGTACGCGGTCGGGTCGGCCGTCCCGTCGCACGGCGACAGGCAGCGTCCCATCTCGGCCAGGGCGCAGGCGCTGCGGCTGGCGCGGCGCGGCAGCCGGCCGGTGCACTGCCGGATGCCGAACGCCTCGTGCAGCGCCGCCAGCGCACGTTCGGCGCCCTGCCGGGAGCCGAACGGCCCGGCGTAGTCGGCGCCGTCGTCGAGCACCCGGCGCACGATCGACAGCCGTGGCCAGGGCTCGACGGTCAGCTTGACCCACTGCGCCCGCTCGGGATGGCGCGAGCGGCGGTTGTAGCGCGGCTTGTGCTGGGCGATCAGCCGCAGCTCACGGACCTGCGCCTCGAGCGCCGTCGCGCACACGACCGCCTCGACCCGGTCGGCCAGCCCGACCATCTCGCCCATCCGGCTGCGGGTCTCGCCGGCGGTGAAGTAGCGGCGTACGCGGGTGCGCAGGTCCTTGGAGGTGCCGACGTAGAGCACCTCGTCGCGCCCGCCTCGGAACAGGTAGATGCCCGGGGCATGGGGCAGTGGCTCGGCGAGATGGCGCTTGCGGCGCTGGGCGGCGCTGACGCGGGCACTGAAGCTGGACAGCTCTTCGAGGGTGTGCACGCCGAGGTTGCCGAGACGCTCGATCATGCCGTGCAGCACGTCCACGGTTGCCCGGGCGTCGTCGAGCGCCCGGTGCGTCGGCTGGGTGCGCGCCCGGAAGACCCTGGCCAGGGTTGAGAGCTTGCAGTTGGGCGCCTCGTCGCGGGTGACGACCCGGCGGGCCAGGGTGGCGGTGTCCACGACCTCGAAAGCCGGCCACCCGTGACCGAGCCGCTCGGCATCGTGGCGGAGGAAGCCGATGTCGAACGGGGCGTTGTGCGCGACCAGCACGCTGCCGCGGGCGAAGTCGAGGAATGCAGGCAGCACGGTCTGCATGCGCGGCGAACCGGCCACCATTTGGTCGGTGATGCCCGTCAGCACGGCGATGAAGGCGGGAATCGGAGTGGTCGGGTCGACCAGCGTCTGCAGCTCTCCCAGCACCTCACCGCCCCGCACCTTGACGGCGCCGACCTCGGTGACCCGGGCACCCGCCGCGGCCGAGCCCCCGGTGGTCTCGAGGTCGACGACGCAGAACGTGATGTCACGAAGCGACCGGCCAAGCTCGTCGAAGCTCGCCTGCACCGGCGCCGCAAGCCCTGCCGCCATGTCGCGAGACGTTAGACGCGAGCGCCGACAGTTTGTGCCAACGCCACGCGGCCAGCCGTACCTGGTTGCCCCGGGCAGTCGCACCGGGCAGTCGCACCGGGCAGTCGCACCGGGCAGTCGCACCGGCCAGTCGCACCGGGCAGTCGCACCGGCCAGTCGCACCGGCCGCCGGGTCACCCGTTCCAGGGACGCAAGCAGTGCGGCCGCGCGCTGGATCCATGGCCCGCTAGCGCCACTCGAAGTCGCCGGAGCAGGGGGGATGGCGAGCCGACCCACGCCGCGTAACCTGCACCACCATGGAACCCGAGACCGGCGTTCGCCTCCCGGCCGCGGACGAGCGCTGGCGCTGTGCGGGGTGCGGCAACCTGACTCGTTTCGACGTGGTGCGCACCCGGCGGACGCACGAGTTCTGGCACGTCAGCCTGGCTGGGGAGCCCGCTGTCGAGGACGTGCACGTCGACCAGGAGCAGCTCGTCAGCGTGACGTGCCGGTGGTGTGGTCGCTCCGATGCGATCGAGCAGGTGGCGCGAACTGTCGGTGGCGGCGCCTAGCGTGCGCGTTGGCCCGATCGGCGGGTCAGCGGTGGCCCCGGCCACCGACGTCACGAAGGGACCTTCATGGCCGATGCCACTCCCGATCTCCCGCCCGATCCGCGCCCAGGTGACCCAGCGGCGCTGACCGTCGACTGTGACGGCTGTGTGGCGCGCGGGCCCGCCTGCTCCGACTGCGTGGTCACGGTGCTGCTCGGTCCGCCGCGTCGGCGGCTCGAGCTCGACGCCGACGAGGTGTCGGCGCTCGACGCGCTGGCCGGCGCCGGCCTGGTGCCGCCCTTGCGGCTGGTGCGCCCCGACCCGGGCAGCGGCTGCTGCGGCACCAGCCTGCCCGGTCCGGATGGTGGGTGCTGACGATCAAAGGCGGTCAGGCTGGCTCCGTTCTCCACCGGTGGCTCCGTGGTTTGCCCGGGCGCGGAGGTGTCTGTACGGTGCTGAGCTGAAGGTGCCTGCACCAGCTGATGGACGTCGTCGGCTCAGGCATCGCGTCGTTGATCGGGTGCGCGGGGGTTTTCCGGCCCGGTCAGGCAACACCGACAGGGGAAGCAGGCCGTCAACCGCGGTCGGCTGGCGGTTGCGCGCGCGGCGTTGATGAGGACGAAGGAGCCCGGTTGAGCATCCTGACCGGCCACAGGCCACGCACCCTACGTTTGACGGCGGCCGCTTGTGCTGCCGTGCTGGTGACGGGGTTGGTGTCGCCGTCGGCGAGCGCCGAACCCGAGCCGACCATTCCCGAGGTCACGGAGCGTGTCGAGCGTCTGTACCACGAGGCCGAGGAGGCCATCGAGCGGCACAACACGATCAAGGAAGAGGTCAAGGTCGCGCGCACCGAGCTGGCCGCGGTGCGCGCCGACGGGCGCGCCCAGCGCGCCGCGTCCGAGGGCCGCCGCCGCCCGGGCGAGCCGCGGGTGCTGGCCCA
>JBBSNM010000058.1:0-17513 GCA_038232655.1 Propionibacteriales bacterium
AAGGCAGCCTGGGCCCTGGCGTAGACCCGGTCCGCCCGGACGAGCAGCCTGAGCGCTTGTTCGGTGTCGGTGCCGTTCCCGCCACCGCCGTTCCCGCCACCGCCGTTCCCGCCACCGCCGTTCCCGCCACCGCCGTTCCCGCCACCGCCGTTCCCGTTCCCGCCGCCGCCGTTGTCCGTGGGGGGCTGCGGATCCCCGCCGCCGATGGGCGTGCCCAGCGCGTCCTCCAGCGCCTCCTCGAGGTTGCGGCCGATCCCGACCGCCTCGCCGAAGCTCGCCACCACGTACTGCAGCTGGGGGAAACTACCGGCGACGCTGGAGCGCTGGGTGTAGATCGGCTGCACGTAGAGCAACCCGTTTCCAGCTGGCAGCGTCAGCAGGTTTCCGTACTGCAGCGACACGTCCTGCTGGTTGCGGAAGCTCAGCAGCTTGGTCGCCACCGCGTCGTCGTTCTGGATGTTGTTGGCGATCTGGCTGGGACCGTCGATGCGGTCCGCCGGGGTCCGCAAGATCTCGAACCTGCCGTAGTCGGGATCGGTGGCCACCGAGTTGACCGCGACGAACGCGGCCAGGTTCTCGCGCTCGTTGGGGGTGTAGACACTCGTCAGCGAGAACGCCGGGCTCTGCTCATCCGGCATCTGGACCGACAGGTAGTACGGCGGCTGCAGGGTGTTGCTCGCCGTCTCAGACGGGTCCTCGGGGACCACCCACTTGTCGGTCCCCTGGAAGAACGTCAGCGGGTCGGTGACGTGGTAGGCGCTGAGGACGTCGCGCTGCACCTTGAAGATGTCCTCTGGGTAGCGCAGGTGGTCCATCAGTTCATCGGGGATGGCCGCCTTCTCCTGCACGGTGCCGGGGAACGCGCCCTTCCAGCCCTGGAGCAGCGGATCGCCCTCGTCCCACTCGTAGAGCACCACCTCGCCGGTGTAGGCGTCGACGGTGGCCTTGACGGAGTTGCGGACGTAGGTGACCTGGTCGCTCGGCAACACCGCGGTGCCGCCGGTCGCGGTCAGGGTGTCGGTCGTGGTCTCCTGCAGGCTGAGCCTCTCCGCGTTCGGGAAGTTGTTGCTCGTGGTGTAGCCGTCAACGATCCACACGATGCTGCCGTCGACCACCGCGGGGTAGGCATTGCCGTCCACGGTCAGCCACGGCGCCACCTTCTCGACCCGTTGCCTCGGGTTGCGGTCGTAGAGGATCTTCGACGCGTCGTTCACCCGGCCGGAGAGCACGATGTTCGGCTCGCCGAACTTCAACGCGTACAGCGCCTTGTTGAACAAGCTGCCGACCGCGACGCCGCCGCCGCCCTCGTAGGTGTTCTGCGTCGGCTCGGAGCTGCCAGCCTCCGAGGTCGGGAAGTCGACCTCGACGTTGACGCCGGAGTCGTTGCCGACGATCGAGTACTCCGGGGTGTTCTCGCCGAAGTAGATCCGCGACTCGTACGGCCCGCCCGCA
This sequence comes from Propionibacteriales bacterium, assembly GCA_038232655.1. Classification (GTDB taxonomy): domain Bacteria; phylum Actinomycetota; class Actinomycetes; order Propionibacteriales; family Nocardioidaceae; genus JACCVL01. Next base: position 1,453 of record JBBSNM010000058.1, read on the forward strand.
CCGTCGGTGAGCTCGCCCTCGGGCGGGATGGCGCTCTCGGCCCAGGCCGGGTTGCCCTCACCACCGCGGCGGTCGCCGTAGGCGGCGATCATGCCGAAGCCGTGGGTGTAGACGGTGTGGTCGTTGGTCCAGTTGCGCTGCGACGGGCTAAGGCCGTCCAGGTCGATCTCGCGCGCGGCGACAACCACGTCCTGGGGGTACTGGGAGTCTTCGAAGGTGTAGCGGTCGACGTCGAGCGAGGGCGGCACGCTGTAGAAGCCACGCACCTGCTGCAGCTGCTCGAAGGCCGGCGACACCAGCGTCGGGTCGAGCAGCCGGGTGTTGGGCAGGGTCTCGGCGCTCCCGAGCTCTTTGGCCGTCACCGACGTCGTGGCGTTGTAGCTGGTCGGCTCGACGTCGGCAATGTCGTACGCCCTGCGGGTCGACTCGATGTTGTTGGAGATGAATGGGCTCTCCTTGTCGGCCTCCGACGGCCCCACCTCGAAGGTCTGCATGATCGTCGGCCAGACCCCCGACAGCAGCACCGATGACAGCGCGAGCAGGCCCAGGCCGATGCCGGGCAACAACCACGAGCGGCGCCACGCGTTGACGAACAGCAGCACCGCGCAGATCACCGCGATGACGATCAGGATGTTCTTCGCCGGGATCCGCGCGTTGGCATCGGTGAAGTGGACCCCGTCGAACAGGTTGCCGCTGCCGAAGGCGAAGCTGAACCGGTCGAGGTAGTAGGCCCACCCCTTCAGCAGCACAAACAGGCCGACGAGGATCGACAGGTGCGTCTGCGCCTCGCCGGTGAAACGATCACGTCGGGCCTGCAGGTCGATCGCACCGTAAAGGTAGTGGGTGAGAGCCGCCGCGATGATGCTCACAGCCAGCAGCGAGAAGCCGAACGAGGTGACGAACCGCAGCCAGGGGTAGTCGAAGACGAAGAAGCTGATGTCGGTGTTGGTGAAGTAGGTGTCCTCGGCGTCGAAGGCGCCCCCGTTGCGCCACAGCAGGAAGATCTCCCACTGTCCCGCGGTGGCGCTGCCGGCCACCACGCCGAGCAGCAGGCCGACGGCGATCAGGCTGCGCCCGCGCACTGGCTCCAGCGCCGCCCGGTAGCGCTCGAGTGAGTCGTTGCGGCGAGCCGCCACCCGCACCAGCGGCCGCTGGCGGTAGGCGAGCACGATGTTGAGCACGACAGCGCCAGCGAGTAGCACGGCGCCGACGGCGAACAGGCCGACACGGGTCAGCAGCATCGTTGTGTACACCGAGGAGAAGTCGACCGACGAGAACCACAGCCGGTCGGTCCAGATCCCGGTGAAGACGGCCAGCGCCAGCAGCAACCCACCCAGCGTCACGAGCGTCGGCAGCAGCACCGACGGCTTGGGGGTCGGCGCCCCTCCGACGGCGGTCGAGCCGGGACCGGGCCCGGCGCCTTGTTCCTCGCTCACGTCTCTCCACTCACGGTCGCATTCAACTTCCGGTCAGGGTCTCGGTGATCATCGCCACCAGCCCCGGCACCAGGTCGGCGCCCTCGAGCAGGTCGCCGTCCTCCTGCCCGCGGATGCGCAGCGTGCAGTGTGCCTGACCGCCGCGCAGCGCGGCTGCCACGATCCGCACCTCATGCCGGTCCGGATGCTGTGAAGCGTACGTGCGCATCTCGGTCGGGTCGGCGGGCATGTCCACCTCGGCCGACGGCGGCAGCACCACCCGCTCGACCGCGGCGGCGCAGCCGCCGACGTCGGCAGGCCACTCGATGCCCGGTAACAGGTCCTCGAGGCTGCTTTCCGGCGGCAGCGGGTCCTGCTCGACCGCGGTCAGCCCGTCGGCGGGCTGGCCTTGCGACCCACCGGCCAACCCGAGGCTGCCGGCCAGCGCGGGCTCCTGCTCGAGCAGGCTGGAGGTCGCGACCAGGGCATAGAGCCGCGCCGGCTGGTCCCAGCCGCGCTGGGCCAGCGCGGCGTCTATCTCGAGCACGGCCCGGCGCAGCCCCGACTCGCTCACCCGCACTCGGGCACCTCCGCCGCCGGGTCGTCCGCAAGCGCCTCGAGCGCCTGCACAGCACCGCGCAGGTCGTCCACGCGGACCAGGGTGATGTCATCGGGGTCGACGTCGGCGCCCAGCGCCCCGGCACAGTTGGCGGCGGGCACCAAGAAGACCTCCGCGCCGGCGTCGGCGGCGCCGACCACCTTCTGTTGGATGCCGCCGATCGGCCCGACGGCGCCGTCCGCGGTGATCTCGCCCGTGCCTGCGACCGAGGCGCCACCGGTGAGCGCGCCGGGCGTCAGCTCGTCGTAGATCGCCAGCGCGAAGATGGTGCCGGCGCTCGGCCCGCCGATGCCGCCGGACAGCTTGATCCGCACGTCGATGGGCAGGTCGTAGATCACGCCGGGGGTGATGCCGACCGCCGGGAAGCGCCGCCCGGTCTCAGGGTTCCTCAGCCCGGTGGTGGCCATCCGCACCTGCTGCTCGGCGTCGCCGCGGCGGATCGTCAGTTCGACCTCGTCGCCGATGGAGCGGTCCCGGATGGCTGCGACCGTCGCCGCCGCGGTCGCGGTCGGCTTGCCGTCGACGCCGACGATGACGTCGTCGACCTTGAGCACACCCGCTGCCGGCGCGTCGTCGTTCACCGCCATCACGACGGCATGCTCGGGGATGTCGTCGCCAAGCAGCCGCAGCGCCGCCGCTGCTGCAACATTCTGGGAGTCGGCCATCTGGGTCGCGGACTCCTGCTCGGCCTCCTCGGCGCTCTTGCTCGGCGCGTAGACCGCATCGCGCGGGACCACCGCCTCGTCGGGGGCTATCCAGGCGCGGACGACCTCGGCGATGCCGACCGAGTCGCCCGGCGAGGTGACCGAGACCGTCGTGAGCCGCAGCGACCCCTCGGTCGGGTAGGTCTTGCGTCCGTCGATCTCGATCACGGTCTTGCCCTCGCCCATCGCCAGCACGTCGCGGGTCGGGCCGGGGCGCATCGTGACGTACGGCACCGGCAGCAGCACCACCACGGCGACCGCCACGACCAGCAGGACTGATGCCACCGCCACCGTGGCGTTGCGCTTGGTCACCGGGCTCGCCCTCACCGGGGTGCGGCGGATTCCGGCGCAGGTCGCTGGGCACCGCTCGCACCCGACGGTGTCGCTCGTGCGGTCCTGCGGATGGCCACGCCCGTGCCGTGCTCGACCGGCTGGCGAGACATCTGCCGCGCCCGGGTCGGCACCGGCTTGGCGAGGGCCGCGCCGATGCGAGCGCGGGCAGCGGCGTCGTCACGCGGCGAGGCGCGCTGCTCGTGCTCGGCGTCGCGCCGGGCACAGTGCCCCGTCCAGGTCGCGTACGCCATCGCCAGCAGCGTCGCAACACCGGCCGGAACCAGCCAGAACAGCACATCCATGCCCTCCAGCGTAGGCGGCGGCCGCGGCGCGCACCCTCGCGACACGTGCGGGCCGACTCAGGGCGTGCCGACCCACTCCTCGGCGCCATCGGTGAACACCTGGTGCTTCCAGATCGGCACGGTGGCCTTGAGCTCGTCGATCAGGGCACGGCAGGCGGTGAACGCCGCGTCCCGGTGCGGGGTGGCCACCGCCACCACCACCGCCAGGTCGCCCACGGACAGCTCACCGACCCGGTGCACCGCCGCCACCCCCGATGCGTCGAACCGGCCCGCGACGTCGGCAGCCACCTCGCGCAACCGGGCGAGGGCCGTCGGGTGCGCGGAGTAGCCGAGGCCGGCCACCTCCCGCCCGCGGTCATGGTCGCGCACCGCCCCCACGAACAAGCAGACACCACCGGCTCCTGCCCCCGCGACCGCGCCCTGCACCGCCGCGACGTCGAGCGGGGCCGAGCTGATCTCGACCAGCCGCACCGGGTCGACACCGGCAGGGTCGACAGGCACGCTCATACGCGGCAGCGTACGAGTACGTTGGACGCATGGCCACGGATCCCCCACGTCCCGACGACGAGGACAACACACCCGACGAGTCGGAGTCGGGCCCCGTCAACCCGCTCGAGCAGTTCATGGGAGCCCTCGGAGCCACCACCCCCGGCGGCCCTCCGGGCGCGGGCGGCCCCGGCGGGCTGGACCTGGCTGCCCTGTTCGGCCAGATGCAGCAGTGGCTGGCCCCGCACGACGGCGCAGTCAACTGGAACCTGGCCGGCCAGACCGCCCGGCAGGTCGTGGCGCAACGGGCCGACCCGTCGCCCGGCGCCAACCAAGCCTCGGCGGTGCGAGACGCGGTGCGACTGGCCGACCTGTGGCTCGACAGCGCCACCGACATGCCCAGCGGGGTCGCCGTGATCGCCGCCTGGAGCCGCGCGGACTGGGTGGAGCAGACCCGGCCGGTGTGGGCGGCGGTGGTGGAACCGGTCGCCGAGCACGTCGTCGCCGCGATGGGCCAGGCGATGTCCGCCGAAGTCAAGCAGATGGCGGGCCCGCTGGTCGGGCTGCTCGGCCAGGCCGGCGGCGCCATGTTCGGTCACCAGCTGGGCCAGGCCCTGGGCGCGCTCGCCGGCGAGGTGCTGTCCGGCTCCGACGTCGGCCTGCCGCTGGCACCGGCCGGCACCACAGCGATCCTGCCCGCCAACGTCAGCGCCTTCGGCGAGGGCCTAGGGCAGGAGCCCCGCGACGTGTTGCTGTACGTCGCGCTGCGCGAGTGCGCGCATCAGCGACTGTTCGTCCACGTGTCGTGGCTGCGCGCTCACCTGCTCGGCGCCGTCGACGCGTACGCCCGCGGCACCCGGCTGGACCTGTCGGCGATCGAGGAGACCGTCCGCGGCATCGACCCGACCGACCCGGCCGCGCTGCAGGCAGCGCTGTCCGAGGGCATGTTCGAGCCGCGCACCACGCCCGAGCAGGAGGCGGCACTGGCCCGCCTCGAGACCCTGCTCGCGCTGGTCGAGGGCTGGGTCGACGAGGTGGTCGCCCAGGCCACCGCCGACCGCATGCCCAGCGCCGCCGCCCTGCGCGAGGCCGTACGTCGGCGGCGCGCCAGCGGCGGCCCGGCCGAGCAGACGTTCGCCTCACTCGTTGGTCTCGAGCTGCGGCCACGCCGGCTGCGCGACGCCGCCACCTTGTGGAGCGCGCTGCGCGACCGCGAGGGACCCGCGGCCCGTGACCGGGTGTGGAACCACCCCGACCTGCTGCCGTCCGCAGCCGACCTCGACGACCCACTGGGCTTTGCGCAGGGCGAGCGCGCGGAGGGGGCAGCCGACACCGGGCCCTCCCCGACCTCGGACGCGGACTTCGACGCGGCGCTGCGCGACCTGCTGGACGACCCCGACAACGGGCCCGACGGGCCGCCGCGAGCCGACCCGGGCTGAGGGCGCGACGGGCTGAGGGCGCGACGGGCTGAGGGCGCGCCGGGCCGCGGCGAGACACCGCAGACTGACGTCCCTGGCCGCGCCAGCTGGCCTCAGCCGTCGTCGTCCCAGGGCAACCCCTTAGCCTCCGAGATTCCGGCCAGGTAGCCCCGGGCACGCTCGCTGCGCGGGAAGCGGCCGACCAACTCCCAAAAATCGCGCCCGTGCCCGGGCACGAGCAGATGGGTGAGCTCGTGCACCAGCACATAGTCGATCACCCACCCGGGCATCCCCTGCAGTCGGCGCGACAGCCGGATCGCGCCCTCGTCGATGCTGCAGGACCCCCACCGCGCCTGCTGGTTGCCAACCCAGCGCACCGAGGTCGGTACCGCGCGACCGTCCAGGTAACGACCGCTCAGTTCGCCGGCGCGCTGTTCGAGGGCCGCATCGGAGGGTCTGCGCCGGTCGTCGCGGCGGTCGAGGCGAGCCAGCATCCGGGTCACCCACTCCTGCTCCTCCGCGTCGCTGAATCGCGCCGGCATCAGCACGACCACCGCGTCACCCTCCCGATAGGCAGCCACCGTACGTCTGCGTCGACGGCTGCGCCGCACCTCGACCCGCGGTTCTGCAGGCAGCCCGGAGGGGGTCTGCCTGGACGACTTCCCGCGGTTCGGCACATGCGCAACGGTAGCGGTCCACATCCCGTCCACATGCTTATCCACAGGGGTGGACATCCCCCGCGAGGTGCCGACGCGGGTAGGGTGCAGTGACCTGATCGATCAGCCTCGCCGGCGGACGGCGACAACGAGGGAGGCCGTCATGTCGGAGACCTGGAGCGGTGAGTTCTACTGCGTCAAGTGCAAGACCAAGCGGGAAGCCAGTGGTGAGGTCGCCGTGAGCGACAAGGGCACCAAGATGGCCAAGGGCACCTGCCCGGTCTGCAGCACCAACCTCAACCGGATCCTCGGCAAGGCCTGAGCTCGCCCGACGCAGTCGGCTTGTCCGGGGTCACCTGGCCCGCCGGCCAGTAGCGGGCGGCCACTGCAGCCGCCCGCAGCCTTCTGGGCCGCCACTCGGTTCCGGCAGCACCCAGTGCCTGGTCCGAATGGTGCGCTTCGCACCGAGTGGCATGTGCACCCGCCCGGGCAGCGGGGCTCACCCCGACCGACCGCCTCAACTCCCCCGCACTTTGCCCTGTGGACGACGACCTCGGCTGCAGCTCTGCGGGGCAGTCTGTGGGCATGCGTCCTGTCGTACGTCCCGGTGCGGCCGTGCTGCGCCGGGACCAGGCACACCTGCAGTTCGGCGTCGAGCCTGGCCAGGCGGTGGTGGTCCGTGACTCTCCCAGCATGCGCAACCTGCTCTCCCAGCTCGACGGCCTGCGTTCGCGAGACCTGGTGCTCGCCGCCTGCCCAGACCGGGATCAAGCGGCCGAGACCCTCGACCTGCTGGTGGGCGTCGGTGTGGTCGTGGACGCCGACCTGGTGCGCTCGGCGCCGGCGCCGAGCGAGCTGGCTCACCTGCTGGGCCGGCGGAGCGGTGAGCGAGCAGACGAGGAGGTACGCGCCCGAGCCCGCGCCACTGTCGCCCTCGCTGCGACCGGGGGCGCCGTCACCGGGCTGCTGGTTGCGATCGGTGAGCTGCTGGTCGGCGCCGGCGTCGGCCGGCTGGTGGCCGGCGACGATGTGGCGAACCAGATCCGTGCGCGCGACGCGTCCGGCTGGCGGCACGCGTTGCCGCCCGGGCACCCGCCCCCAGACGTCGCGGTCGTGGTGGGGTCGCCGGTGACCGGGCCCGACACCGAGGCACTCGTCGTGAGTGCCCTGCCGCATCTGGCGCTGTCCCTGGTTGACGGGATCGCTGCCGTCGGTCCGTTCGTACGACCCGGCGCCACCGCCTGCGTTGCGTGTGTCGATGCAACGCTCGCCAGCCGAGACCCCGCGTGGCCGGCCGTTGTCGACCAGCTACGCCCGGCACACCGCAAACCGCCGGCTATCGCCGACCTGTCCACCCCCCGCAGCCGGGTGCTCGAGAGCGCGGTCGCCACCTGGGCCACTCGGGAGGTTCTCGCGCACCTGAGCGGGTCCGCGGTGCTCACCGTCGGTGCGAGCCTGCGCCTAGACGCCGACCTGATCCAGCAGGTCGTGCACCGGTGGGCGTTGCACCCTGGGTGCGGATGCAGCCTGCTGGCGTAGCCCGAGGTGCGGGCAGCCCGCTGGCGCGACCCCGGGGTTCGGGTACAGCCTGCTGGCGTCAGGTTCGCAGGGGACAATGGGACCATGACCCCGCCGACGGATGCCGCCGACGCCCACGACGACACCGCCGCTGCCAGCGCACCATTCCTGCCCCGACGTGCTGCCGCGCGTACCGTCCGGCTGGCGAGCCTGCCTCTGGGCTACGCCGGCCGAGCCACCCTCGGGCTCGGCAAGCGGCTCGCCGGGCGGCCGGCCGAGGCCGTGCTCAGCGAGGTCCAGGTACGCACCGCCGAGCAACTGTTCGCCGTGCTGGGCGAGCTGAAGGGCGGTGCGATGAAGTTCGGTCAGGCGCTGTCGGTGTTCGAGGCCGCCCTGCCCGACGAGCTGGCCGGACCGTACCGCGAGACGCTCACCAAGCTGCAGGACGCCGCGCCGCCGATGGATGCCGCGCAGGTCAACCGCATGATGGCCACCGAGCTCGGTGCCGGCTGGCGGGACCGCTTTCGCGAGTTCGGCGGCGACCCGGCCGCCGCCGCCTCCATCGGCCAGGTGCACCGTGCGGTGTGGGCCGACGGTCGCGACGTGGCGGTCAAGGTGCAGTACCCCGGTGCCGGCGAGGCGCTGCGCGCCGACCTGCGTCAAATCGACCGGGCCGCCCGGCTGTTCGGGGGCATGTTTCCCAACATCGACGTCAAAGCGCTCGTCAACGAGCTGCAGGAACGGGTGTCGGAGGAGCTCGACTACCGGCTGGAGGCCGAGGCACAGGCAGCCTTCCACGATGCCTTCGTCGACGACCCCGATGTGACGGTGCCCGCGGTGGTCGACTTCACCGAGCGGGTGCTGGTGACCACCTGGCTCGACAGCGCCGGGTCACTCGCCCGGCTGATGGCCGAGGGCGACCAGGCGCAGCGCGACCGCTTCGGGACCGCGTACGTGCGGTTCCTGTTCTCCGGTCCCCGGCGCACCGGGATGCTGCACGCCGACCCGCACCCCGGCAACTTCCGGATCATGCCCGACGGCCGGCTCGGCGTGGTCGACTTCGGCGCCGTGTCCCGGCTCGGCCCGGGCGGTCTGCCCCGCAACGTGGGCCGGCTGCTGCGGTGCGCCACCGACGGCGACTGGGACGCGGTGCTGGCGGGGCTGCGCGACGAGGGCTTCGTCAAACCCGGTGTCGACATCGACCTGCGGGTGCTCCGCGACTACCTCCAACCGTTCGTGGAGCCGGCCGCAGTCGAGACGTTCAAGTTCTCGCGCGAGTGGCTGCGAGCACAGGCTGCGCGCTTCGACTCGCCCCGCAAGGAGGCGTTCGTGACCGCGACCCGGCTCAACCTGCCGGCGCACTACCTGCTGCTGCACCGGGTCTGGAGCGGCGGGGTCGGCGTGCTGTGCCAGCTCGGCGCGGAGGCCGACTTCAGGTCGATCCTCGACGAGGCGCTGCCCGGCTTCGGCGACTGAGCGGCAACCGGGGCGTCCGCACGTGACGCCGGGACCCGGCACTCGGGTCCCGGCGTCACAGGCCGGCTCGGTCACAGCGGACCGGGCTCACATCAGGCGCGCCAGATGCAGCCGTGCCCGCATCGCGTTGCGTTCGGCCCGCCGGGCCAACCGCTGGGCCAGTGCGAGCTCGCTGCCGCGTCTGCGCTCGGCGGCGGTGGCCAGCAGCTGGCGATGATGCGCCCGGGCGAGCTCTTCGTACATGAGGTTCATGGTGCTCCCCTGTGGGTGATGATGACGTTCACTGGTCTGGTGGTCTCCTGCGGCTCGGTGAGTGCGCTCAGGCGGCAACCGTGTCGGCCTTGCGGGGACGGCCACGCGGCCGCTTGCGCGGGATGACGTCGCCGTGCAGGAACAGCTCGCCACCCCAGACACCCCACGGCTCGCGCCGCTGCAGCGCGCCGGCCAGGCACGCCTCGCGGACCGGGCAGCCCAGGCACAGCGCCTTGGCGATCTCGACATCTTGCGGGGTCTCCGCGAAGAACAGCTCGGGATCGTTGACCCGGCACGGCAGTGCGCGCACGTCGACCTCTGCGCCCGCAGCTGCTACGCGTGGCTCGAGGACGTTGGTGCTCATCGGGTCACCTCCTTGTGACTCGTGGTCTCGTGGGGCGGTCGCCCCGTGGAACGGTCGTGGGCAAACAAAAAGGCCGCGGAATCCGATGTCTGGATTCCGCGGCCTGGAGTGCGCCGTTCAGGTGGCCCTAGAACGGTGTACTCCAGGAATCGAGGTTCCAGAGCAGGTCATCGGTGGCGAAGGTCGTCAGCGGGCCGCGAGCGAAGTCGGTGCCTCCGACGGCGGCTGCGGGCGCAACGGTCCCCTGGCCCATGCTGGCGGTGGGCGCGATCAGGTGCCGCCCAACCGTCGAGGCGAGCTCGCCGCCCACGGTGGCGACGGTGTCCGACAGCGTCCAGGGGCGCAAGCTCACGACCGGGTTCGTCGCGTACGTGCTGGTGGACATCGAAGGCACCTCCTCGCCTGTGCGTGGGTCGAGCCGCAGGGCTCGGCTGGCTGCGGAGCAGGCAGCCGCTCAAGAGAGTACGCGCGCCGCGAGCGGGCACGCAACGCATTTTCGCAGCGGTCTTCGTGCGGATCACCGGCCGGGTCGACCGGCTGCCAGTCGGGCGGCAGGTCAGCCCACGGATCACGGGGTGGGGGCACCCGCCCGGTCACCGAGCAGGTTGAGCAGGTCGCCGCCATAGCGGGCCAGCTTGACCGCCCCGACGCCGGGGATGCCCGCCAGCCCCGCAGTGTCTGCCGGCAGCTCCTCGGCCAGCGCCACCAAGGTGGCATCGGTGAGCACGCAGTAGGCCGGCACCTGCTGGTCGGCGGCCTGCTCGCGGCGCCACTCGCGCAGCCGCTCGAACAGCGCCTCGTCGTAGGTCGGCGGGCAGCTGTCGCACCGGCCGATGCTCGCGCGGGCCGAGGTGAGCGGCTGGTCGCACACCCGGCAGCGGCGCACGGACCGCTTGCGGCCGCGCCCGCCGCCGCGCCCACTCCCCGGCAGGCTGCGGGCACTGCCCGCCACCCGCTGGTCGGCGTCGATCACACCGTCGAGGAAGCGCGTCGGCCCGCGGCTGCCGCGCCCGCCGGGGGTGCGGGTGGCGGCCCAGCTGATGAGCAGCTCGCGCCGCGCCCGGGTCACCCCGACGTAGAACAGTCTTCGCTCCTCCTCGACCGCGGCCGGGGTGTCGGCGTGCACGATCGGCATCGCGCCCTCGTGCATGCCCGCGAGAGCCACCACGGTCCACTCCAGCCCCTTGGCCGAGTGCAGGGTGGCGATCGTCACCCCGTCGGCGACCGGCGCGTCCTGCACGTGCGCGCGCCGGTCGAGTTCGGCCACCAGCCGGGTCAGATCGGGTGCACCCGATCGTGCGGCGACGGCTGCGTCGCCAGCCGCCGGCTCAACCGCTGACACCGCTGCACCACCGGCCGCCGCCACCAGCTCTTCGGCGACGGTCACCAGCGCGTGCAGGGACTCCCAGCGGTCGCGCTGCGACCCCGCACCGGCCGGCGCCTCGCGGGTGTGGCTCATCGAGGCCAGCACGCCCAGGGTCTGCTCGACCAGCCCCTTCTCGTCCATCTCGTCGCTGCCTGCTCGGGCCTGGCCACGCAGCAAGGTGACCGCCTGGCGCACTTCGGGACGCTCGAAGAAGCGGTCGGCGCCGCGCATGGTGTAGGCCAACCCCACCGTCGAGAAGGCGTCCTCGTAGGCCCTGGTCTGGGCGTTGATCCGCACCAGCACCGCCATCTCGGCCAGCGGCACACCCGCACGGTGTCGACGCTGCAGCTCGGCGGCGACCCAGGTGGCCTCGGCGACCTCGTCGTCGTGCCCGCGCAGCACGACGTCAGGCCCCGGGTCCTGCTGGGCCCGCAGCACGACGCCGGTGCTCTGCCCGCCCGCTGTGCGGGAGATGCTGTTGGCCAGCGACACCACCTGGGGCGTGGAGCGGTAGTTGCGCACCAGCTCGAGCCGGCGGGCACCGCGGAAGCGCTGCCCGAATCCGGCCAGGTGCGCGGTCGAGGCGCCGGCGAAGGTGTAGATCGTCTGCCACGGATCGCCGACCACGCACACGTCGTCGCGCGTGCCGAGCCAGCGCTGCAGCAGCGCGACCTGGACCGGGCTGACGTCTTGGTACTCGTCGACGACGAACCACCGGTACTGCTTGCGCACGAGCGCGGCCACCCGCTCGTCCTCGTCGAGCAGCGCTACCGCGACGAGCAGCAGGTCCTCCATGTCGAGGCGGCCGCGGACGCGCTTGACCTCCTCGTACGCTGCGAACACCTGAGCCAACGTGGCCGCGTCGGTGCCCGCGACGACCCGCCCTGCGGCGCCGGCCAGCCGCACGTAGTCGTCGGGGCGCACGTTGCTGACCTTGGCCCACTCGATCTCGCCGGCGAGGTCGCGCAGCAGTCCCTGTGACGTGGACAGCCCGCAGCTGCGCGCCGCCTCGGCGAGGAAGGGCAGCTTGGACACCGCCAGCTCGGGCAGCTCGCCGCCGTACACCTTGGGCCAGAAGTAGCGGGCCTGCCGCAGTGCGGCGGAGTGGAAGGTGCGCGCCTGCACGCCGGCGGCGCCGAGCCCACCCAGCCGCGAGCGCATCTCACCGGCAGCCCGGGTGGTGAAGGTGACCGCCAGCACCTCGTGCGGCGCGTACGTGCCGGTGGCGACGCCGTAGGCGATGCGGTGCGTGATGGCCCGGGTCTTGCCGGTGCCGGCGCCCGCGACGACGCACAGCGGCCCGGTCAGCGTGGTGGCGACCTCGCGCTGCTCGGGGTCGAGCGCGTCGAGCAGGCGGTCGGCAGCTGTCACGCGTTCGCTCTCCTGACGGCAGACGGGGGGCGGCGGCCCAGGGTGACGGAATAGCCCTCGGACGGGTCGGGTTGTCAGTCACGGTCACTGTAGGACCACCAGGGGACAGCACCTGGGGACAGCACCTGGGCACAGCACCGAAGGGACAGCCGATGACGGTCCAGTTCACGATGTACTCGACGCCCTGGTGCGGGTACTGCCACCGGCTCAAGAGCCAGCTCGGCCGCGACGGCATCGACTTCGACATGGTCGACATCGAGCAGGAGCCGGCCGCCGCGGAGATCGTGGAGCGGGCCAACAACGGCAACCGCACCGTCCCGACACTGGTGTTCGCCGACGGCACCGCGCTGACCAACCCGTCGGTCGCGCAGGTCAAGGCGCAGCTGGCCACCGTCAGCTGACCCCCGGAACCGGCCAGCTTTAGCCGACAACCCGGCGACCATCCAAGAGTTGCGGTGCAGACCCGCCGGTCACCACTGGCCGGCCAGTGGCCCCCCGTGCCAGCGGTCGACCAGCCACCGCGAGATCGAGAACCGGCCGGGCAGCCGGACGCTGCCGTCAGCGGTGGCCTCGCTCAGCGATGCGCGGGTGAACCAGCGCGCCTCGCTGACCTCGTCGCCGTCCACGGTGATCTCGGTGCCGCTCGCCCGACCCGCGAAGCCAAGCATCAGGCTGGACGGGAAGGGCCACGGCTGGCTGGCGGCGTAGGTGGCCTCGCCGACGGTGATGCCGGTCTCCTCCGCGACCTCGCGGCGTACAGCATCCTCCAACGACTCCCCCGGCTCGACGAACCCCGCCAGCGTCGAGAAGCGCCCCTGCGCCCAGTGCGGGGAGTGACCGAGCAGGGCGCGGTCCTCGTCGTCGGTGATCAGCATGATCACCGCAGGGTCGGTGCGCGGGAAGTGCTGGGCCCCACAGCTCGGGCAACGACGCCGGTGCCCGGCGTCCTCGGCGTCGCTGCGATGCCCGCAGCGGGCGCAGAACTGGTGGGTGCGATGCCAGTTGGCCAGACCCAGTGCGTGCACCAACAGGCTGCCGTGCAACGCATCGAGCCCCATCGCGGCGGTGCGGACGGGTTGTGGAGCGAGGTCTGCCGGCAGCCGCGGCACCGACACTGCGGCGACCGGTCCACGGCTGTCGGCGCCGAGCAGCAGCCGTTCCACATCCTGGCCGGGCTCAGACACTGGGCCAGGCACCGCCGCGACCCAGCCGAGCAGGTCGGTGGCCTGTTCGGGCGACAACTCCCGCAGCCGCTCACCATCGGTGGCGACCACATCGTCGCCGACCACGAGCACCCGAGCCTGCGGGTCTCGCAGCAGGTGCTCCCACCAGTCGGGGTTGACCCGACGCTCCGCGTGCCGGTCGTACGGCGCCACCGCGAACGGCAGCGAAGGGATGCGGTCGGCGCGGCGAGGCACGCGGCGACCCTACGTCGGTGGGCGACGCACCGGGGCGGATAGCCTCCCGCCCCATGAGCATCCACATCGCCGCCGAAGCCGGCCAGGTCGCCCCGCGAGTCCTCTTCCCCGGTGACCCGTTGCGGGCGCAGTGGATCGCCGACAACTACCTCGAGGGCGCGGAGTGCTACTCGCAGGTGCGCAACATGCTCGGGTTCACCGGCAACTACCGCGGTGAGAAGGTCAGCGTGCAGGGCTCGGGGATGGGTCAGCCGTCGATGGCGATCTACGCCAACGAGCTGTTCCGTGACTACGGCGTGCAGCAGCTGGTGCGGGTCGGCTCCTGCGGTGCGCTGACGGAGTCGCTCAAGGTGCGCGACGTCGTGCTCGCCATCAGCGCGGCGACCGACTCGTCGATGAACCGGCACCGCTTCCACGGTTTCGACTACTCCGCGACTGCCGACTTTGCCTTGCTGCGTACCGCCTACGACGCGGTGGTCGCACGGGGTGGTGAGCCGGTGGTCGGTCAGGTGTTCACGTCGGACTCGTTCTACCACCCGCGGCCCGAGCTCACCCAGCACCTGGTGGAGCACGGCGTCGTGGCGGTCGAGATGGAGGCCAGCGCGCTGTACACGCTGGCCGCGGGCTACGGCCGGCGGGCGCTCGCGCTGTGCACCGTGTCCGACCACGTCGTCACCGGGGAGGAGACCACCGCCGCGGAGCGCGAACAGACGTTCGGCGAGATGGTGGAACTGGCGCTGGAGTCGATGCTGGCCGTCCCCGTCCCCGTCGACGGCTGAGCCGCGGGGCGGTGGGCGATCTCGCGCCCACCCCGATCCCGTGATTGCATGTGATGCACGACACACGCGTCGGTAACACGACCGACATCGACCCACCGGCACGCCCTCAGCCCCCGGGAGGCAACACGTGGCAACCCTGGCTAACAACCTGACCGAGACCGCGGCGGAGCACGCGGATCGTCCGGCGATCCGGCTCGACGACACGGTGCTCACCTACGCCGAGCTGCAGGGCGCCGCCCAGCGTGTCGCCGCGATGCTGAAGGCCCGCGGCATCGGCCCCGGCGACCGGGTCGGGCTGGTGCTGCCCAACGTGCCGCACTTCCCGATCCTGTTCTACGGCGCGATCACCGCCGGCGCGGTCGTCGTGCCGATGAACCCGCTGCTCAAGGCCCGCGAGGTCAAGTACTTCCTGGAGGACTCCGGCGCCTCGGTCGTGTTCGCCTGGCACCAGATGGCCGATGAGGCTAGCGCGGCGGCCGAGAGCGTGGGCATCGACTGCGTCGGCGTCGACCCGGGCACGTTCAGCGACCTGCTCGCCGAGCACCAGCCGGTCGAGGACGTCGTCGACCGCGACGACGACGACACGGTGGTGCTGCTCTACACCTCCGGCACCACCGGGCAGCCCAAGGGCGCCGAGCTCACCCAGGCAAACCTGATCACCAACGCCGCGCTGACGGCAGAGACGCTGGTCACGCTTGAGCCCGACGACGTCGTGATGGGCTGCCTGCCGTTGTTCCACTGCTTCGGCCTCACCTGTGGGCTCAACGCAGCGGTGGTCGCCGGCGCCTGCCTGACGCTGATCCCCCGATTCGATCCGGTCAAGGCGCTCGAGGTCATCGGTCGTGACCGGGTCACGGTCTTCGAGGGCGTGCCCACGATGTACGCCGCGATGCTCAACGCCCCGGACGCCGAGTCCTACGACGTGTCCAGCCTGCGTACCTGCATCTCCGGCGGCTCGGCGATGCCGGTCGAGGTGATGCGCAGCTTCGAGGAGACGTTCGGGTGCATGGTGCTCGAGGGGTACGGCCTGTCCGAGACCTCGCCGGTCGCGTCGTTCAACCGGCCGGAGCTCGAGCGCAAGCCCGGCTCCATCGGGGTACCCGTGCGCGGGGTCGAGATGCGAGTCGTCGACGACGACGGGCACCCCGTCGACCAGGGCGACGTCGGCGAGATCGCGATCCGCGGCGAGTGCCTGATGAAGGGGTATTGGCGCAAGAAGGACGCCACCGACGACGCCATCCCCGACGGCTGGTTCCGCAGCGGGGACATGGCCAAGACCGACGAGGACGGCTACTTCTACATCGTCGACCGCAAGAAGGACCTCATCATCCGCGGCGGCTACAACGTCTACCCCCGCGAGGTCGAGGAGGCGCTGTACGAGCACGAGGCGGTCGCCGAGGCGGCCGTCGTGGGCATCGCGCACACCGATCTCGGCGAGGAGGTCGGCGCCGCCGTTGCGCTCAAACCGGACACCCACGCCTCGGAGGAGGACCTGCGGGCGTTCGCCAAGGAGCGGCTGGCGGCCTACAAGTACCCCCGACAGCTGTGGATCGTCGACGAGCTGCCGAAGGGGCCCACCGGCAA
>JBBSNM010000059.1:0-17080 GCA_038232655.1 Propionibacteriales bacterium
CGCGGGTGATCTCCTCCGGCCCCAGCTTGGTGTCGCGGGCGTCGACCTCGTGCTCCTCGATGTGGATCGAGGTGAGCACGTCTTCTTGCACCAGTCGCTGGGACAAGATGATGGCGTCCTCGTAGTTGTGCCCCTGCCACGGCATGAACGCAACCAGCAGGTTGGTGCCGAGCGCCATCTCGCCCTCGTCGGTGCACGGGCCGTCGGCGATGGGCTGGCCCTGCTCGATCCGGTCACCCTCGGTGACCAGCGGCCGCTGGTTGATGCAGGTGCCCTGGTTCGAGCGACGGAACTTGGCCAGCCGGTAGGACCGGACGACGCCGTCATCTTGCAGCACGTCGACCAGGTCGGCGCTGACCTGCCGGACCACGCCGGCCTGCTCGGCGACCACCACGTCGCCGGCGTCGACCGCGGCCCGGAACTCCATCCCGGTGCCGACCAGCGGGGCGTCCGACTTGAGCAGCGGCACCGCCTGGCGCTGCATGTTCGAGCCCATCAGCGCCCGGTTGGCGTCGTCGTGCTCGAGGAACGGGATCAACGCGGTCGCGACCGACACCATCTGCCGGGGCGACACGTCCATGTAGTCGACCTCGCCGCCGGGGATCAGAGCGACTTCGCCGTCACGCTGACGGACGAGCACTCGGTCCTCGACGAACGTTCCGTCGTCGGCGATGATCGCGTTCGCCTGAGCGATGACGAACCGGTCCTCCTCGGTGGCGGTGAGGTGGTGCACCTCGGTGGTCACCTGACCGTCGACGACCTTGCGGTACGGCGTCTCGACGAAACCGAACGGGTTGATGCGGCCGTACGTCGACAGCGACCCGATCAGGCCGATGTTGGGGCCCTCTGGGGTCTCGATCGGGCACATCCGGCCGTAGTGCGAGGGGTGCACGTCGCGCACCTCGTAGCCCGCACGCTCGCGGGACAGACCACCGGGGCCGAGCGCCGAGAGCCGGCGCTTGTGGGTGAGGCCCGCGATCGGGTTGGTCTGGTCCATGAACTGGCTCAGCTGGGAGGTGCCGAAGAACTCCTTCAGCGCCGCCACCACCGGCCGGATGTTGATCAGGGTCTGCGGCGTGATCGCCTCGACGTCTTGGGTCGTCATCCGCTCGCGGACCACCCGCTCCATGCGGGCCAGCCCGGTGCGCAGCTGGTTCTGGATCAGCTCACCCACCGTACGCATGCGCCGGTTGCCGAAGTGGTCGATGTCGTCAGCCTCGACGACGACATCGCCGAGCGGGCCGGGCAACTGTGAGCCGCCGTCGTGCAGCGCCACGATGTAGCGGATGGCGGCGACGATGTCGTCGATGGTCAGCGTCTGCTGGTCGAACGCGGCGTCGAGGCCGAGCTTGGCGTTGATCTTGTGCCGGCCGACCTTGGCCAGGTCGTAGCGCTTGGGGTTGAAGTAGTAGTTGTCCAGCAGCGTCTGCGCCGCCTCCCGAGTGGGGGGCTCGCCGGGGCGCAGCTTGCGGTAGATGTCGAGCAGCGCGTCGTCCTGGCCGGCGGTGTGGTCCTTCTCCAGCGTCTGGCGCACCGACTCGTACTGGCCGAACTCCTCCAGGATCTGCGCCTCGCTCCAGCCGAGCGCCTTCAGCAGCACGGTGACGTTCTGCTTGCGCTTGCGGTCCAGCCGCACGCCCACCATGTCGCGCTTGTCGATCTCGAGCTCGAGCCAGGCGCCACGCGACGGGATGACCTTGGCGGTGTAGACGTCCTTGTCGCTGGCCTTGTCGACCGAGCGCTCGAAGTAGACACCGGGCGAGCGCACCAGCTGGGACACGACGACCCGCTCGGTGCCGTTGATGATGAACGTGCCCTTGTCGGACATCAGCGGGAAGTCGCCCATGAACACGGTCTGGCTCTTGATCTCGCCGGTCTCGTTGTTCATGAACTCCGCGGTGACGAACAGCGGAGCGGCGTAGGTGAAGTCCTTCTCCTTGCACTCGTCGACGGAGTACTTGGGCGGCTCGAAGCGCGGCTCGGCGAACGACAACGACATCGTGCCGGAGAAGTCCTCGATCGGCGAGATCTCCTCGAAGATCTCGGTCAGACCCGACTTGGTCGACACCGGACGGTCGGCGTCGAGGTCGGCCTGGACGCGGGCTCGCCAGTCCTCGTCACCGACGAGCCAGGAGAAACTGCGGGTCTGCAGGTCCAGCAGGCGCGGGACCTCGCGGGCTTCGGCGATCTTGGCGAACGACACCCGGCGCGGTACGCCGGCGGCGGCTGGGGTGGTGGGGCTGGCAATGCGGGGGGCGGAGGTGCGGGGGGCAGTGCGCGAGGCGGCCAAGAGGGGTCCTTCCGAGTGCTCGCGGAGTCGGCACGATCCGGGTCGGGGCATCGACCCGGACGCCGCCTCCGGGCACCTCGAAGAACCCCCGTCAAGGGGGTGGGGCAACAAGGAGGGCAGCGCAACTGCCCAGTATAGCCGCTCAGCACAGCGCTGTCGACCCGAGGGTAGGTGGCACCTCAGGCCTGCGCCAATGAGGATGGCCTGTCTGTGCGGAGACGTCAAGCACCCCCACCGCGCGGACGGCGCCGGTTGTGCAGGGTCTGGACGCACCACTCGGTTCCTCCCGCACCCAGACAGGCGTGCAACTGGTGCGGAGGGAACCGAGTGAGCCGCTCGCAGCGGCCAGGTGGTGCCGGGCTAGCCCTGGGCTAGCCCGTCACTTGACCGAGATGCTGGCGCCCGCAGCCTCGAGAGACTCCTTGGCCTTGTCGGCGGCCTCCTTGGTCACGTTCTCCAAGACCGCCTTGGGCGCGGCCTCGACCAGCTCCTTGGCCTCCTTGAGGCCGAGACTGGTGAGCGAGCGCACCTCCTTGATGACCTGGATCTTCTTGTCGCCGGCGGCCTCGAGGACGACGTTGAACTCGTCCTTCTCCTCCTCGACCTCGGCCTCACCGGCGCCACCGGCCGCGCCGGGTGGTGCGGCCACGGCGACCGGTGCGGCAGCGGTCACGCCGAAGGTGTCCTCGAACTCCTTGACGAACTCACTGAGTTCGAGCAGCGTCATCTCCTTGAACGCGTCGAGCAGGTCTGCGGTGTCGATCTTCGCCATGGTGGCGATCCTTCCTCTTGGCGGCAGGGCGGGAGACCGCTGCCGGTCGAACGTGCTGGGTGGGGTGCGGGGTTCGGGTGCTCAGGCGTCAGCCGGTTGCAGGCGTCTCGTCGGTAGCGGTCGGGTCGGCAGGCGTCTCGTCGGTAGCGGTCGGGTCGGCAGGCGTCTCGTCGGTAGCGGTCGGGTCGGCAGGCGTCTCGTCGGCAGCGGTCGGGGCGGCAGGCGTCTCGCCAGCAGCGGCCTCGCCAACAGGCGCCCCGCCTGGGCGCGCCTCGTCGAAGTTCTGCGTCTGCAGAGCGCCCAGCGCCCGGGCCATCTGTGCGAGCGGCGCGTTGAACAGCGACGCGGCGTTCTGCAGGGAGGCCTGCATCGCGCCGGCCATCTTGGCCAGCAGAACCTCGCGGGACTCGAGGTCGGCCATCTGGGAGATCTCCGCGGGGGTGACTGGACGGCCGTCCAGCACACCGCCCTTGATCACGAGCTCGTGGTTGGCCTTGGCGAAGTCACGCAGGCCCTTGGCTGCCTCGACCGGGTCGCCGGCGATGAACGCAATGGCCGACGGGCCGCTCAACAGCGAGTCCAGTCCCTCCACACCGGCATCTCGTACCGCGAGCTTGGTCAACGTGTTCTTCACCACGGCGTAGGTGACGTCCTCGCCGAGCATCCGCCGTAGCTCCCGGAGCTGGGCCACGGTGAGTCCGCGGTACTCGGTCAGCACCGCGCCGTTCGACTGGGAGAACTGCTCGCTCAGCTCGGCGACGGCTGCAACCTTGTCGGTTCGCGCCATGGCGTTCCTTCCTCGAGGCGACCGCGCGGCTGCGCGGCTGGCAGGTGCCCACGGCCGGCCGGATCGAGACCCCAAACATGACAGACGCCCCGGCGCAGGGGGCACGGGGCGTGGCCGCGCAGGCGCGGCTGGCTCGTTCCACCTGCGCTGGTCGTCCGCTGTCGCGGAGCCTTCGGTCGCGGCACTCTCGTACGAGCGTGCCCCGGCAACCGGCGGTCTTCGGCACGAGCAGCGTACGGCACCGCCGCCGGGCGCACCAAATCGTCGCCCGGACGCCTGGGCGGCGCTCAGGACTGGGCGGTGAAGGGATCCTGCTTGCTGATCTTGGGCTTGGGCGGGGCGGTGATGTCCACCGGCTCGCCCCAGTCGGAAAGCGTGAAGGTGACGGCGGCGCCGGCCACCTCGGTGGTCATCTTGCGCAACAGGTCATCCTCGTCGACCCACAGGTCGTAGGTCAGCGTCTTGGGCAGCTGCTGGACCTGCCCGGGTGGCAGCTGCTGGGACTTCAGCGCCTTGTTGGTGTTCACCGTGAGGCGGTAGTGCGTGGTCTCCACCCCGCCCACCGGCTCGGTTCCGACGACTTCGAGCTTCTTGATCGCACCCTGCAACGCCCGCACCGAAGCCGAGGTGTCCGTCGACCGGAGCAGCTGGTCGAACATCTCGGTGCCGGGGCCGCCCTTGGTAAGGTCGACGCGGACGAACTTGTCGCCGGTGGGCTGGCCGAGGTTGAGGTAGAGCACGGCGTCGACCAGGATCAGTCTGCCATCGACACCCTGCCCGGACAGCGCGACATCGATCGCACTGTCCTTGGCGGACTTGCCGATCTCTTGGCTGCCCTTGATGGTGAACGACTGCCCCCCTGCCTCCACCGCAGCGTCGATCGCCACGCTCCCCGCCGCCAGCATCGCGTCGGTGATCGTCGGGACCAGGGTCTGCTGGTCGAGCTCGCCGCCGTCGCTGCCGCCAGTCGACTCCTCGGTCGGCCCCTCGGTGGGCTCTGCCTCGGTTGCGGTCGCCTCTGCGGAGGCCTGGCCGCCGTCGTCAGAGCCTGCACCGGATTCGCCGCCGCACCCTGCGGCTACCAGCAGCGCGGCGAGAACACCAGCGGCCATGCCGCGACGGCGTAGCGATCGAGTCCTCATGCTTCCCCCAGCGAATTGGCCACCCCGGCCAGTGCGGCACGTTGCCGTGCTAGGGCGAAGGGTACGCGAGGAGGGCGGGCCGGGTCACTCGTCGTCGGCGCTGGCAACACTCCTGGTGCGGCTGGGGTCGACTGGGACGCCCGGCCCCATGGTCGTGGACACCGTGATCCGCTTCAGGTAGCGCCCCTTGGAGCTGGCCGGCTTAAGGCGCAGCACCTCCTCGAGAGCGGCTGCGTAGTTCTCGGCGAGCTGCTGCTCGCTGAACGACGACTTGCCGATGATGAAGTGCAGGTTGGCGTGCCGGTCGACGCGGAACTCGATCTTGCCGCCCTTGATGTCACCCACGGCCTTGGCGACGTCGGGGGTGACCGAACCGGTCTTGGGGTTGGGCATCAGGCCACGCGGGCCGAGCACCCGGCCCAGCCGGCCGACCTTGCCCATCATGTCCGGCGTGGCGACGACGGCGTCGAAGTCGAGCCAGCCGCCGGAAACCTTCTCGATCATGTCGTCGGCGCCGACGTGGTCGGCGCCCGCGGCGCGGGCGGCCTCGGCCCGGTCGGCGGTGGCGAAGACCAGCACCCGCGCGGTCTTGCCGGTGCCGTGCGGGAGGTTGACGGTGCCGCGGACCATCTGGTCGGCCTTGCGCGGGTCGACACCCAGCCGCATGGCGACATCGACGGTGGAGTCGAACCGGGTGGTGGCCGTCAGCTTGGCCAGGCTCACGGCGCGGTGCGGGGAGTACAGGGCGGACTTGTCCACCTTGGCAGCCGCCGCGGCGTACTTCTTGCTGTGCTGCATGTCTGGTTCCTTTCACCAGGTGTGGTCAGCGGGCGCCAGCGGGCCCTGCCACGGGATGCGGGATGTCGGCGGTCTGACGGGGTGGTGCCCAGCCGTCGACGGCGGTGCTCAACGGTCGACGGTAACGCCCATCGACCGCGCGGTGCCCTCGACGATCTTCATCGCCGAGTTGACGTCGGTCGCGTTGAGGTCGGGCAGCTTGGTGGTGGCGATCTCGCGGACCTGGTCGGCGCTGATTCGGCCGACCTTGTCGGTGTGCGGGGTGGCCGACCCCTTGGCGAGCCCGGCGGCCTTCTTGATCAGCTCGGCTGCCGGCGGCGTCTTGGTGAGGAACGTGAACGAGCGGTCCTCGAAGATCGTGATCTCGACCGGGATCACGTTTCCGCGCATCGACTCCGTCGCGGCGTTGTACGCCTTGCAGAACTCCATGATGTTGACACCATGCGGGCCGAGGGCGGTGCCGACGGGCGGGGCCGGGGTTGCCTGGCCCGCCTGCAACTGCACCTTGACGAGCGCGGCGACCTTCTTCTTGGGGGGCATGCTGGTCCTTCTGATGACTGGGTGACCGGGCCGGTCCGTGCTGGATCAGGCCCGCTGGATCTGGGTGAAGCTGAGCTCGACCGGGGTCTCCCGGCCGAAGATTTCCACCAGCGCCTTGACGCGCTGGGCATCGACGTTGATCTCGGTGATGGTGGCGTGCAGGGTGGCGAACGGGCCGTCGACGACCATGACGGAGTCGCCGGTCGCGAAGTCGTCGAACTCGACCTTGGCGGCCTTCTTGGGCTGGTCGGGGGTGCCGACCTGGGCCACGGCGGCGGCCTCGGCCTCCACCGCCGGAGCGAGCATGGACTCGACCTCCGACAGGCTGAGGGGGACCGGCTGGTGGCTGTGGCCGACGAACCCGGTGACCGACGGCGTGTGCCGCACCGCGGCCCAGGACTCGTCGGTCAGATCCATCCGTACGAGCACGTAACCCGGGAGCACGGTTCGCTTGACCAGCCGACGTTGACCGTTCTTGATCTCGGCGACCTCCTCGACGGGGACCTTCACCTCGTAGATGAAGTCCTCCATGTTCAGCGAGGTCATGCGGCTCTCGACGTTGGCTTTCACCCTGTTCTCCATGCCGGAGTAGGTGTGCACGACGTACCAATCACCGGGCTGCGACCACAGCAAGTCGCGGAAGTCCTGCATCGGGTCACCCGGCGCGTCGATGTCGGGCGCCTCGTCGACGCTGGCGGCGTCGGGGTCGGGGTCGGGGTCGGGGTCAGCCGCGTCGGCCTGCGCGTCCGCCACGGCATCGAGAGCGGCCTGCGGGGAGTCGTCGGCCGCAGCGACCTCGGCGTCGGCAGCAGCGTCCGGCGCCGCCACCTCGTCCACGCCGACGCCCGACAGCGGCGCCGCGGCGGTGTCGTCCGCGGCAGCATCGGCAACCTCCTGCGAGGTGGCGTCGCCGAGGAGGGCCTGCACCTCGGCCGCCAGCTCGACGTCGGCGGCGGCGGCGTCGACGCCGGTCTCGACCTCGGCCACCTCCACGTCCTGCTCGAGGTCACCCGCGGAGTCGGCGGGGTCGCTGCCGAGGGGCTCGTCGGTCTCGGGGAACTGCTCGGACACGTGGGTCTCCGTCACCGTTGTTCGAGGTCGACCCGGGGGTCGGCCGAGGGCTGTCATGGGTTCACGTTCGTGGGGCCTGCGGTGTCGCCGGCTGGCGGGGCACGTTCAGCCGTCAGGCGAAGATGGCAAACATCGCCTTCCCGTAGCCGAAGTCAAGCAGGGAGACGTAGGCCATCATCACCAGCACGAACACCAACACCACAAAGAAGTACGTCACGACCTGCTGTTGCGTGGGCCAGACGACCTTGCGCAGCTCGGCGACCACCTGGCGCAGGAACAGCCCCGGTGGCGTGCGCTTGGGCCCACTGTCACTGCTCACGGGCGTCGTCGAGCGGGTGTCGCTCACGATGTCACCTGTCTTCACGTCGGCTGCGGTTCGGTCCGTGCTCCTCGCAGGGCACGAGGGACTCGAACCCCCAACCTTCGGTTTTGGAGACCGATGCTCTGCCAGTTGAGCTAGTGCCCTAGGTGGCGGAGGTGCGACCCGACGGCGCCGGCTTCTGGGCGTGCCAGTACCGGGGTGCTTCCACCAAGTTCTGAAGTGTACGCGCAGCCGCCTGGCCGCGTCGAACCCACGGTGCGGCATCGGCTGGTCGCCACCGAGAGCACCGGTGACCCGCAACAGTCACTGCTGACACGATGGTGTGCATGTCTGAGCAGACGACCTCCCCCCCGCTCCCCGCCAACCGCGTGTCCGCCCGCATCGCCGGGATCGGCGAATCGGCGACGCTCGCGGTGGATGCCAAGGCCAAGGCCCTGAAGGCCGACGGTCGCCCCGTCATCGGCTTCGGTGCCGGCGAACCCGACTTCGCCACCCCCGACCCGATCGTGCAGGCAGCCGTCGATGCCTGCCGGGACCCTCGCAACCACCGCTACTCCCCCGCTGGTGGGCTGCCCGAGCTCAAGCAGGCGATCGTCGCCAAGACCGCCCGTGACAGCGGGCTCGAGCTCACCGCCGGGCAGGTGCTGGTCACCAACGGCGGCAAGCAGGCCGTCTACGAGGTCTTTGCCACCCTGCTCGACCCCGGCGACGAGGTGCTGCTGCCGGCGCCGTACTGGACGACCTATCCCGAGTCGATCCGGCTGGCCGGCGGTGTCCCGGTCGACGTGTTGGCCGACGAGACGCAGGACTACCTGGTGAGCGTCGAGCAACTCGAGGCGGCGCGCACGCCACGGACGAAGGTGCTGCTGTTCTGCTCGCCGTCCAACCCGACCGGCGCTGTCTACCCGCCCGAGCAGGTGGCCGCGATCGGGCGGTGGGCGGTCGAGCACGGCCTGTGGGTGGTCACGGACGAGATTTACGAGCATCTGGTCTACGACGGCGCCGAGGCGGTGTCGATGCCGGTGGCCGTACCGGGGCTCGCAGATCGCTGCGTCGTGGTCAACGGGGTGGCCAAGACCTACGCCATGACCGGCTGGCGGGTCGGCTGGGTAGCCGGCCCGGCCGATGTGGTCAAGGCGGCCACCAACCTGCAGTCGCACGCGACGTCCAATGTCTGCAACGTGGCGCAGCGGGCGGCCATCGCGGCGTTGAACGGCGACCTGGACGCCGTCGCGGACATGCGGGCCGCCTTCGACCGGCGACGGCGCACGATCGTCGAGAGGCTCAACGCCATCGATGGGCTGACCTGTCCCACGCCCAGTGGCGCCTTCTACGTCTACCCGGCGGTCGGGGGCCTGCTCGGACGAGAGGTCGGCGGGGTGGTGCCGCAGACCTCGGCCGAGCTCGCCGAGGTCATCCTGGATCAGGTGGAGGTGGCGGTCGTGCCGGGTGAGGCGTTCGGCTCCCCCGGCTACCTGCGGCTGTCGTACGCCCTCGGTGACGACGACCTGGTGGCGGGTGCGACTCGGCTACAGCAGCTGCTCGGCGGCCGGTGAGCGAGCACCGCCGGCCGCTGCGCGCACTGCCCAAGGCGCACCTGCACCTGCACTTCACGGGCGCTATGCGCCACCAGACGCTGCTGGAGCTCGCCGACCGGGACGGGATCCGGCTGCCGGCCGCGCTGCGCGAGCAGTGGCCGCCGCAGCTGTCGACCGCCGACGAGAAGGGCTGGTTCCGGTTCCAGCGGCTCTACGACGTTGCCCGGTCGGTGCTGCGCACCGAGGACGACGTGCGCCGACTGGTGCGCGAGGCCGCCGAGGACGACGTGGCCGACGGCTGCGGCTGGACCGAGATCCAGGTGGACCCGTCCGGGTACGGCGCGCGCTTCGGCGGCGTCACCGCGTTCACCGACCTGGTTCTCGACGCCGTCGCCGATGCCCGGCAGGCCACCGGGCTCGAGCTGGCGGTGGTGATCGCTGCCAACCGCACCCGGCACCCGCTGGACGCCCGGCTGCTCGCCCGGCTGGCCGCGCAGTACGCCGGGCGGGGGGTGGTCGGCTTCGGCCTGTCCAACGACGAGCGCCGGGGCACTACGGCGGACTTCGCGGCGGCCTTCCGCATCGCCCGCCGCGCCGGCCTGGCCAGCCTCCCCCACGCCGGCGAGCTGCGCGGGGCGGGCAGCGTCGCCTCCTGCCTGCACGAGCTGCGTCCCGACCGGCTCGGTCACGGCGTGCGCAGCGTCGAGGACCCGGCCGTGCTGCAGCGGGTGGTCGACACGGGGGTGGCGCTCGAGGTGTGCCCGGTGTCCAACGTGGCGCTCGGTGTCTACGCCACCATCGAGGAGGTGCCCGTGCCCGAGCTGATAGCCGCCGGGGTGCCGGTGGCCCTCGGCGCCGACGACCCGCTGCTGTTCGGGTCGCGGCTGGCCGGCCAGTACGCGGTAGTGCGGGCGGCGCACGGCCTCGACGACGACGCACTCGCCGAGCTGGCCCGGATGTCGGTGCGCAGCTCGCTGGCTCCCAACGACGTGCGCGCCCGGCTGCTCGCCGGCGTCGATGCGTGGCTCGACGACGCCATCACAGCGAGCAGCCGACCAGCACTGGCTCGTTGACCAGCTCGACACCGAACTCGGCGCGCACCCCGTCACGTACCTCGCGAGCAAGCGCCAGCAGGTCGGCGCTGGTGGCTGCTCCGCGGTTGGTCAGCGCCAGGGTGTGCTTGGTGGAGATGCGTGCGGGGCCGCCGCCGTGCCCCCGGCTGAACCCCGCCTGTTCGATCAACCAGGCCGCGCTGGTCTTGACCCGCCCGTCACCGTTGGGCCAGCGCGGCGCTTCTGGGGGCAGCCGGTCGGCGTCGTCGTACGACAGCAGCGGGTTGGTAAAGAACGACCCCGCGCTCCACGTGTCGTGGTCGGCCGGGTCGAGGACCATGCCCTTGCGCGCGCGCAGCGCCAGCACCGCGTCACGCACCTGCGCCAGCGGCCGGCGCTGACCCAGCTCGGCGCCCAGGGCCTGCGCCAGCTGGGGGTAGCTGAACGGCGCGCCCAGGTCGCCCAGCGGCAGCTGGAAGGTCACCTCCAGCACCAGAAAGCGGCCCGGCTCGGCCTTGAAGCGGCTGGTGCGGTAGCCGAAGCCGCAGTCGGCGTTGGCGAAGGTGCGCCAGCGGCGCTCGAGGCGGTCCCAGGTGCGCACGGTGGCGATGGTCTGGGCCACCTCCTGCCCGTACGCGCCGACGTTCTGCACCGGCGTCGCACCGACCGAGCCGGGGATCCCCGACAGCGCCTCGATCCCCACCCAGCCGGACTCGACGGCGCGGACGACCAGGGAGTCCCAGTCCTCGCCGGCCGCGACCCGGACGTACGCGCCGCCGCACATGTCGGCCTCAACGCTGACGCCGCGGGTGCGGACGAGCACCACCCGGTGCGGCAGCCGGTCGTCGGCGACCAGCAGGTTGCTGCCACCTGCCACGACCAGCACCGGCACGCCCTCGGCGTCGGCCGTCGCGACGGCATCGATGAGCGCCGACTCGTCGCGGGCCTCGACGACGTCGGAGGCAGGTCCACCGACGCGCCGCGTGGTGAGGTCGGCGAGCCGCAGCGGCTCAGCCATCGACGCGGTCACCGGAGACCGGACCGAGCAGCACCGAGGCCCGGGCCTGGCCGAGCACCGACGTCTCGCCGCAGGTGACGCCGAGGCGCACCGGGGCGACGCCGTCCTCGATCGCGCCGACGGTGCCCCGCACGTCCACCGTGACGCCGGCGTCGTCGTCGGGGACCACGACCGGGCGGGTGAACCGGACCCCGTACTCGGTGACCCGGGCGGGGTCGCCGGCCCAGGCGGCCAGGGCCCGGGCGCCGAGCGCCATCGTGATCATGCCGTGCGCCACCACGCCGGGCAGGCCGACGGCGCTCGCGGCGCGGTCGGACCAGTGGATCGGGTTGTGGTCACCGCTGGCGCCGGCATAGGCGACCAGGTCGGCGCGGGTGATGCGGTAGGTCTGCGTCGGCAGCTCGGTCCCCTCGACCCAGTCGGGGGGCGCCGGCTGCTGGTCCGCGCTCACGAGCCGTCTCCGGCCGGCGCGCGATGCGCGAGCGTGGCGTACGCCGTGCAGACGTGCTCGCCGGCCGTGGTGGCGACGTCGCTGCGGGTCGCGATCAGGTCGGTGCCGGCGGCTTGACGTACCGACTCGACGGTCAACGTGGCCGCGAGCACGTCACCGGCGTAAACCGGCCGCCGGGCCACGAAGCGCTGCCCCGCATGCACCACGTTGCGCAGCTCGATGCCGACACCGGGATCGGTCATGAACGCCGTCATCGCCTCGAAGGCGACGACGATCGGGAACGTCGGTGGCGCCGGCAGGTCGCGGTGCCCGCGGCCGAGGGCGACGTCGATGTCGTGGTGCACCGGGTCGTCCTCGCCGATCGCAGCGGCAAAGCGCGACACCTCGTGCCGGCTCACGTCGTGCGCCGCCGTCGCCGGGAAGCTCCGACCGGCCAGCGTGGGGTCGAGGGGCACCGGGGGTCAGCGGGTCTCGCGGTGCACCGTGTGCCGCTTGTCGCGGGGGCAGTACTTCGACAGCTCGAGGCGGTCGGGATCGTTGCGCCGGTTCTTCTTGGTGATGTAGTTGCGCTCCTTGCACTCGGTGCAAGCCAGCGTGATCTTGGGGCGGACGTCGGTGCTCTTTGCCACGATGCTGCCTTCGGTAGCGGGGGACGTGCGGGGGTGCACACGTCGAACGGTGCGTAGCGGGGGCGGGACTCGAACCCGCGACACCACGATTATGAGCCGTGTGCTCTGACCGCCTGAGCTACCCCGCCGCCGGGGCCGAACCCCCGAGCCGTACGCCTCGGCGCACCGCGCGGGTGGACAGCACCCAGAGCCCCTTTACGGAATCGAACCGTAGACCTTCTCCTTACCATGGAGACGCTCTGCCGACTGAGCTAAAGGGGCAAGCGACGCACGAGACTACACGCGGCCCCGGGCGGTGGAGAAATCGCGCCCGCATCGCCGCCGGCCTACTAGAAGGGCCCGGCAGGACCGGGCCCTTCGGCGGTGGCAGGTGCAGGATTCGAACCTGCGAAGGCTGTGCCGGCTGATTTACAGTCAGCTCCCTTTGGCCGCTCGGGCAACCTGCCGGGCGCCCCCCGCGCGCACCTGGCAAACCGGCGTGCACCACGAGTTGGGCGGGGAGCACAATAGCGCAGGCTGCAGCCAACAGCCCCACCGCCGGGGCCCGACCAGAGGGAGGCATCGTGGCCGGCGACTCGAGCTTCGACATCGTGAGCAAGGTGGACCGCCAGGAGGTCGACAACGCGCTGAACCAGACCCAGCGGGAGATATCGCAGCGCTTCGACTTCAAGCACACCGGCGCCGCGATCGACTGGCAGGGCGAGCTGGGGGTGGAGATCTCGGCGAACGCCGAGGAGCGGGCGCTGGCGGTGCTCGACGTGTTCAAGCAGAAGCTGGTCAAGCGCAGCATCTCGCTGAAGACCCTGGAGGCCGGCGAGCCCCGGCAGTCGGGCAAGGAGGTCAAGGTCAGCGCGTCGCTCAACCAGGGCATCAGCCAGGAGCAGGCCAAGAAGATCGGCAAGCTGATCCGCGACGACGGACCCAAGGGCGTCAAGGTGCAGGTGCAGGGCGACGAGCTGCGGGTATCGAGCAAGAAGCGCGACGACCTGCAGGATGTGATCGCGCTGGTCAAGGCGCAGGACTACGACTTCGCGGTGCAGTTCACCAACTACCGTTGATTCCGACCAGCGCACCACGTCTGACCTGCTAAGACACCGAACCCTGGTCGGCTCGGGGCACAACGGGGGCACACGAGGCCGCCCCGAGCACGGCGTCGACCGCCTCGCGGGTGCGGTCCTCGGAGTCCGGCCATAGGTGCGAGTACGTGTCCAGCGTCTCCGCCGCGGTGGCATGCCCGAGCCGCGCCTGCACCACCTTCACCGACTCCCCGTGCCGGATCAACAACGAGGCGTAGTAGTGCCGTAGTGAGTGAAACCCAGTCCCGGCTGGCAGACCCGCCCGTCGGACAGCGGGCGCCCAGGACTGCGCCCAGGTTGACCGCCAGATCGGACTACCGCTCGACGTGGAGAACAACAGGCCCCACTCTCCCGGCTCGTACGCTGCGACGTGCGCCGCCAGCTCGTCGAGCACCACTTGAGGCAGCGGGACCACTCGCACGCTCGCCTCAGTCTTGGGCGGCCCGAGCATCGGCCGGTGTCCGCTGACCGTGACGAGCTGCTGCTCCACCCTGACCTGTCGGCGCAGGAAGTCGACGTGCGCGCCGTCGAGGCCGAAGCACTCACCCTGCCGCAGCCCGGTGCCAGCCGCGAGCACGACCAGCGCCCGATAGCGCGGCGGCACCGCCTCCGCCAACGCCTGCACCCCCTCGGTGGGCAGCGGCTCCACCTTGGCCCTGGACCGCCGCGGCAGGGTGATCCCCACACACGGCGACGACGCGATCCGCCGGTCCCGCACCGCCGCCGCGAAGATCGCCGCCACCCTGCTGTAGACCACCGCCGTCGTGGTCGGTGCCAGCCGGCCAGACAGGCCCTTCACGAACGCCTGCACCTCGCTGGCCCGGACCGCCGCCAGCGGTCGGTCGCCGAGCACCGGCAGGACGTGCCGCCGTAGGTGCCGCTCCACAGTGTCGGCCGTCGAGGGTCGGTGCTGCTGGATGCTCGCCCACTCCAGCGCATACTCGGCGACCGTCAGCCGCCCGTCACCGGGCGCGATGTAGGTGCCGCGGAGCACGTCGGCCGCGACGGTCGTCTCGAACCTGTCGGCGTCTGACCGCTTGCCGAACGAGCGTTTACGCTGCCGCCCCTCCGGGTCGCGCCACCGAGCCACCCACGTCGTACGGCCGTCGCGCACCCGCTTGTCGACACTAGCCACGAGAATCCTCCTCGACGTCATCGAGCACGCTGGCGAGCCTGTCTAGGGCTCGACGAGCCAGACTCAGCGTGGCGGGGTGGTCGGACCCCATCGTCGTGTGGTGGACAACTCGGCGCACTCGGAAGTGCAGGTCGGTTGCGGCGCGCATCGCCGGGTGCTGCTCGGTGCGGCGGATAGCGGTCGGGCGGGCCAGCCGCTGAAAGTCGTCCACGTCGCCAGGTGTGTTGTAGGGGTCGTCCTCGGCGTCAGCGGGGCGGGTCGGCAGCGGCATGTACCCGTCGGCCCACTGCCAGGCAGCCCACCCCGGCACCGTCACCGCGTCCGTGAGCGCTATCTGCTCGCCCTCAGCCTCGTCGGACAGCAACAGACGGGACGGGTTTACGCCCAGAGCGACCGCCAGCGCGGCGAGGTCGTCAACGTCGACCCGCCGGTCGCCCTGCTCGATCTTGCTCAGACCGCTCGGCAGGATCGGTCGGCCGGCCCGGTCCATCGCCTCCGACAGCCCTTCCAGGCTGAGGCCCGCCGCCTCACGAAGCGCTCGCACGTTGGTGCTGACCCTGCCGGATGTCGGTCCTCGCTCGACCTTTCGCATTCCCATGATGGGGAGACTACGCCCCAAGTTTGACAACCGTCAAGCGGCGGTGCACGCTGGCCGTAGTCGAGCCAAGTTACTCGACTATGATTCCAACTTAGGGAGGCGCAGAAATGAACCCCAGCACAGCTGCTCGGGCTGCACCCGCCGCGGCAACAGCAACAGTCGCCGTACCAGCTGCACTGCTGAGCGCAGAAGACCTCGCCCAGTACGTCGACGTCCCGCTCGCAACCGTCTACGCCTGGAACAGCAGAGGCATCGGACCTCGCCGCGTTCGGGTGGGCCGTTACGTCCGCTACCGCACCAGCGACGTTGAGCGTTGGCTCGACGCGCACGTCGCAGGTGACGGGGTGCCGGCAGCGTGATGGAACGACAAAGCCCCCCGGCTGCGAACCGAGGGGCCGAGCACGGTGCCGGGACGGGCGAAGCGCTCGAGGCCAGTGTAGCGCCTGCTACGCCCAGCGGTCACGAAGCCGCGCCGATGTCCGCCGACGCCGCCGAGCGGCTCACCACGCGCATCCGGCTCTGCCTGGACACCATCGCGGACAACATCGAGCAGGTCGTGCCGCTGATCGAGGAGGCGAAGGCCGCCAACGTGCACGAGGCCCTCGGATATCGGTCGTGGACGGCGTACGTATCGGAGCGTTTCGGTGGCGTCCTGGGTCGGCTTGATCGGTCCGAGCGTCGGCCGCTGGTGCTGCTGCTCTCCGAGCAGGGGATGTCCACCCGGGCCATCGGGTCCGTGGTCGGCGCCAGCGAAGGCACTGTGCGGAACGACCTGGCAGGTGCGCAGGATTACGCACCTGGACCTGTCACCGGGATCGACGGCAAGACCTACGTCCGCCGCGAACGCGAGTCCGTCCGTCTCCCCAACGACATCGCCGGGGCCGTACGTCAACTGAACGAGCTGGACGCGCAGATCACCACGCTCCGCGCTGCTGCCGCCGACCTGCGTGCTGGCGGTGCGCGATGAGCAACCGCCGCCGGTCCCGCACCGCCACCCGCGACCGACTCGACAACCGGCTTATCGAGGTCGGTCAGCGGCTGGGCTTCCACCCGTACCGCAACCACGAGCCGTCGGCATGGCTTCGCGGCCGCCTGGCCAACATCAACCACCGCGCAGCTGCCGGCCAGGTCGCTCACTGCGGCCACGTCGAACCTGGCGCCGTCGGCGCGCTGGTGCTGTGGCGTGACGACCTCGTCTGCTGCGGCGCGTGCGCCGAGCGGCTGCGGCTGACCGGCGACCCTGACCGCACTTGCGATCGCTGCGGCGCCGTGGTGCCGCTCATTCACCCAGTCAGCGTCACCGCCGGCCCCACGCTGATCGCCGGGTTCGGGTTGTGCCCGGACTGCCACCGAAAGGAGGTCGGCCGGTGAGCGCCGCGCCGTACGACCCACGCATCCTCGCGGACAGGCTCCTCGACGCCGATGTCCCGGTCGTGGTCTGCCGGCCGAACACCAACCGAGGCAAGCCGATGCCGACCGACCCGGAACGGACCGACCAGCGCGAGCTGCTGGTCCCGCCCGGATGGTCGACCGTGACCGCCGCAGACTGCGACGTCAGCGGCTTCCGGCCAGGTGCCGATGTGCTCGCGATGGTCGGCGGTCACGGGGTCGACGTCGTCGACGTCGACACCAAGGACGGCGGCAACGTCGACAACCTGCCCCCGTTCCGGTCCTTCGGGCTGACCCGCACCCCGTCCGGCGGCTGGCACCACTACGTGCGCTCCACCGGGATCGGCAAGATATCGCCGCTGCACACGGCAGCCGGCCACGTCGGCGACTATGTCGGCGGCACCCCTGACGGTGGCGGCAGGCTGCTCGCCTACCTGCCCGGGTCGACCCGGCCCAAGTACCCCGGCAAGAC
>JBBSNM010000060.1:0-16813 GCA_038232655.1 Propionibacteriales bacterium
GAGGAGCCGGTCGTCTGGCGGGGGCCGATGCTGCACAAGGCTCTGGAGCAGTTCCTCGACGACGTCTACTGGGGCGACCTGGACGTGCTGCTCGTCGACCTGCCCCCCGGCACCGGGGACGTCACGCTGTCGGTGCTCGAGCTGCTGCCCGACGCCGCGATGATCGTGACCACCACGCCGCAGGTGGCCGCCGAGCAGGTCGCGGCCCGGGTCGGACGGATGGCCCGAGACGCGCGGATGCCGGTGGCCGGCGTGGTCGAGAACATGACCGGTGGCCCGTTCGGCTCCGGCGGTGGGGCGCGGTTGGCGCGGACCCTGGACGCTTCCCTGCTCGGTCAGGTGCCGCTCGACGCCGCGCTGTGCGCAGCCGGTGACGCCGGCCGGCCGCTGGTCCTGGCCGACCCGGCGGCACCGTCGGCGCTCGCGCTGGGCGAGGTCGCCCGTGCGCTGCCCGTCATGCGTCGCAGCCTCGTCGGTCGCTCGCTGCCGCTGGCCGTGACCTGATCAGAGGGGGAGCAGGTGCGAGACCTCGTCGGCGGCCGCGCGAACGACCGGCCCGAGCGCCGCCACCCGCTCGTCTGGCATCCGGACGGCCGGTGCCTGCAGCGCCACCGCCGCCCGCGCGTGCCCGGACAGGTCGAGCACCGGGGCGCCGACGCAGCGTACGGCCGGCAGCGACTCCTCGTCGTCGGTGCTCCACCCGCGGGCCCGCACGGCCGCGATGTCGGCGCCCAGGCTGGTGGCGTCGCCGTGCGTTCGGGGTGTCAGCTGGGCCAGCGAGTCGCCGCGGCGCTGCACGAAGTCGGCCAGCGCCGGGTCGAAGGCGAGCAGCGCCTTGCCCATCGACGAAGCGTGCAACGCGATCCGCGAGCCCACGTCCATCGAGAAGCGCAACGGCTGCGACGACTCGACGCGATAGATGACGACCACCTCGTCGCCGTCGCGCAGGCCCAGGTTGACCGACTCCCCGGTCTGATTGACGAGCCGGTCGAGCACCGGCCGTACGGCTTCGATGCCGAGGCTGCGCTGGGCGGCCTGGCCGAGCAGCAGGGCCTGCGCCCCCAGCCGGTACCGCTCGCGACCCTCGTCCTGGGACAGGAACCCCTCGGCGACCAGGGCGCGGGCCAGGCGGTGGGCGGTGGACAGCGTGAAGTTCAGCCGCTCGGCGATCTGGACCACGCCCAGCGGGGCGCCCTCGTCGCGCAGCAGCGTGAGCATCGCGAAGGCCCGGCGGACGGCCTGGGTGCCGGCCACCGGCGCGGCGGCCGTGTCGGAAGAGCTTGTCACGATGTGGCAGTGAACCGCATCGCGCTGCCGGCGGCAAGCAACAGGTGCGCAACCGGCCCGCTTGACCGCCGCCGGAACGACCCCCTAGCCTGCATGTGGGAGACATTCCCAAATAGTGGAAGTGCCCTCAGGACCTGCCCCGACGACGGAAGGAACCCGCGATGACCATGGACGCCCGGCAGGGGTACGGCCCCGCCAAGATGACCTCGTCGGAGGCCTTCGTCGAGAGCCTCGTCGCCGAGGGCATCAGCACGGTTCCCGGTGTCGTCGGCTCGGCGTTCATGGACGCGCTCGACCTGTTCCCCGCCGCGGGCATCGACTTCGTGTCCGTGGCCCACGAGCAGAACGCCGTGCACCTGGCCGACGGGCTCGCCCGCGTCTCCGGTGAGCCGTCCCTGGTCGTCAGCCAGAACGGCCCCGGCATCACCAACTTCGTCACCGGCGTCGCCGCGGCGTACTGGGCGCACACGCCGATGGTCGTCGTCACCCCGTCGGCCGGCACGATGGGCGTCGGGCTCGGTGGCTTCCAGGAGACCGAGCAACTGCCGATCTTCTCCAAGATCACCAAGTGGCAGGTGCAGGTCAACCGCCCCGAGCGGATGGCCGAGCTGATGCGGCGGGCCTTCTACGTCGCCAAGGCTGAGTCGGGCCCGGTCCAGGTCGACATCCCGCGGGACTACTTCTACGCCGAGGGCGAGTACGACATCTACCCGTCGGCCACCGTCCAGCGCGGCGCCGGAACGCCCGACCAGATCCGCGAGGCGGCGGCGCTGCTGGCCGGCGCAAGCAACCCCGTGATCGTCTCCGGTGGCGGGGTCGTCGCCGCCGACGGTGTCGACCAGGTGCGGGCGCTGGCCGAGCACCTGTCCGCACCGGTCGCCAACTCCTACCTGCACAACGACTCGTTCCCGTGGAGCCACGAGCTCGCCGTCGGGCCGCTGGGCTACCAGGGCTCGAAGGCAGCCATGCGGCTGATCAGCGAGGCCGACGTGGTGCTGGCCATCGGCTGCCGGCTCGGCCCGTTCGGCACCCTGCCGCAGCACGGCATGGACTACTGGCCCGCCGAGGCCAAGATCATCCAGGTCGACGTCGACCACCGGGTCCTCGGCCTGACCAAGAGGATCAGCCTCGGCATCAACGGTGACGCGCGGGAGACCGCGGCCGCGCTGCTTGCCACGCTGCTGGCCGACGGTGGCGACCGGCCCCGCGACGAGGGGCGCATCGACAAGATCGCCGCCGAGCGCCGTCGGTGGAGCGACGAGCTGGCCTCGTGGTCGTCGAAGGAGGGCGACCCGCTCAGCCCGCGCCGGGCGCTGTCGCTGATCCGCGACGTGCTGCCCGCCGACACGATCGTGTCCACCGACATCGGCAACGTCTGCTCGGTCTCCAACTCGTACCTGCACTTCGAGCGGTCCCGGCGCTTCCTCGCCGCAATGAGCTTCGGCAACTGCGGCTACGCCTACCCGACCGCGCTCGGCGCCAAGACCGCCGCACCCGACACCGCGGTGATGGCCTACGTGGGCGACGGTGCGTGGGGCATGAGCATGGCCGAGGTCATGACGGCGGTGCGCCACGACATCGCGGTGGTCGCGGTGGTGTGGAACAACGGGCAGTGGGGTGCGGAGAAGAAGAACCAGATCGACTTCTACGACGACCGCTACGTCGGCACCAACCTCACCAACCCCGACTTCGCCGAGGTGGCCAAGACGATGGGCGCCGAGGGCATCAGCGTGCGTCGCGAGGCCGACCTGCAGGGGGCGGTGCGCGACGCCTTCGCGATGGGCAAGCCGGTTGTGCTGGACGTGGCGGTCGACTCGGGCGAGCTCGGGGAGCCGTTCCGCCGCGACGCGCTCAAGCTGCCGACCCGGCACCTCGACAAGTACGCCCACCTGAACGGCTGACGCGGGCGTCGATGCCGATGATGATCCGGTGAGCCAGCGCCCCCGCCGTCCGCGGGCTGTCTACTCCGTCGGCGAGGAGCCGGACCCGCGCTTCAGCCTGGCCAACGAGCGCACCCTGCTGGCCTGGCTGCGCACGTCGCTGGCGTTCGTCGTGACCGGCCTGGCGCTGCTCGCGGTCCGCGACCTGTCGGGCAGCCAGTGGACCGCCTGGGTGGCCGTGGCTGCGCTGGTGCTGGGTGCCGTGCTCGGCCCGTGGTCGTACCTGCGGTGGGGTGCCAGCGAGCGGGCGCTGCGGCTGCGCGATCCGCTGCCGGCGCCCACGATCGCGGTCCCGCTGGTGGCCGGGTTGCTGGTCCTGGCCGGGCTGGCGCTGCTGGTCTGGGTCGGTCGGCTGACGTGAGCGGAGGGGCTGCGTTGTGGTCGGGCGGCATGCAGATCGAACGCACGTCCCTTGCCTGGACGCGGCTGTCGCTGTCGATGGCGGCGGCCGCGCTGGTCGTGGTCCGGCTCGGGTGGGCGCGAGGCAGCCCGGCCGTGGTGGCCGCCGGTGTGGTGAGCCTGCTGACCCTGCTGGCCGTGACCTGGACCATGCGCCACCGCTACCGCGAGCTGGTGGCAGACCTGCACGAGGGGCGTCGGCACACGATGATGCAGCCCGGCCCGCTGGTCGTGCTGGCCGTCGTCGTGCTGGCTGCGGGCGGGCTGCTGCTGGCGGTGAGCTGACCCGACGCCAGCCCCGTGCGGGGGTGGTGCGGCCGCCTGCCGGCCGGACCTGTGCCGGCGGTGCCAGGCACTACGCAACTTCGGACTAGGGTCGCCCTCATGACAGCCGCCCACCGTCTGATCCTGCTCCGCCACGGCCAGTCCGAGTGGACCGCCAAGAACCTGTTCACCGGCTGGGTCGACGTCGACCTCACCGACCAGGGGCGCGCCGAGGCGTCCCGAAGCGCCGACCTGATGCGCGAGCGGGACCTGCTGCCCGACGTCGTGCACACCTCGGTGCTGCTGCGCGCGATTGCCACCGCCGAGCTCAGCCTGTCCGGCCTGGGTCGCTCCTGGCTGCCGGTGCGGCGGTCGTGGCGACTCAACGAGCGTCACTACGGCGCCCTGCAGGGCAAGGACAAGAGGGCCACCCAGGAGGAGTTCGGCGAGGAGCAGTTCATGCGCTGGCGGCGCTCGTACGACGAGCCACCGCCGCCCATCGACGACGGTGACCAGTGGAGCCAGGCCGACGACCCGCGGTACGCCGCGCTGCCGAGCGAGCTGCGGCCGCGTACGGAGTGCCTGGCCGACGTGCTCGACCGGATGCTGCCGTGCTGGTACGACTCGGTCGTCCCCGACCTGCGTGCCGGCCACACCGTGCTGGTCGCCGCGCACGGCAACTCGCTGCGCGCGCTGGTCAAGCACCTCGACGACATGGACGCCCAGACCGTGGTGGGCCTCAACATCCCGACCGGGATCCCGCTGCTCTACGAGCTGGACGCCGACATGCGCCCGCTGACCAAGGGCGGGGAGTACCTCGACCCCGACGCGGCCGCCGAGGCGATCGAGGCGGTCAAGAACCAGGGCCACTGAGCCCTATCCCCCCCGTACGGGGGGGCCACCGTCGCCGAGTGCGGTGTTTGCGGTCACCCGGAGCCGCGGCGGTGACCTCTAACGCCGCACTCGATGGCGGGTCGGCGTCCGCCGGGGCGCGATAACCCTCGGATGATCGAGAAGGGGCGTGGCGCTAGGACTCCTCGAAGAAGGGAGGGTGCTGGCCGGTCACCAGGTACACCACCCGGCGGGCCATCGACACGGCGTGGTCGGCGATCCGCTCGTAGTAGCGGCCCAGCAGCGCCAGGTCGATCGCCGGCTCGACACCGTACTCCCAGTCGTCGTCCAGCAGGATGCGGAACATGGAGCGACGCAGCCGGTCCATCTCCTCGTCCTCGGCCTCCAGCGCCAGCGCGGCATCGACGTCGCGGTTGTCGATGATGCGCGCGACCTCTCCCACCATCCGCTCGGCCGTCTCGGCCATGTTGGCGATCGTCGGCCGCAGCGCGGGCGGCACCGCCTTCTCGGGGGTGCGCATGCGGGCGATCTTGGCCACGTGCACCGCCAGGTCGCCCATCCGTTCGAGGTCGGCCACGATGCGCATCGCCGCGATCAGCATCCGCAGGTCACCGGCGACCGGTTGCTGGGTCGCGAGCAACTCGAACGACGACTCCTCCACCCGCTCGCGGGCCTCGTCGATCGCCTTGTCGCCGGCGATCACCGTCTCGGCGGCATCCGCGTCGGCCTCCAGCAGCGCGGTGGTGGCCTGCTCGACGGCGTCCCGCACAGTCTGGGTCATCGTCACGAGGTTGGCGATGATCGCCTCGAGGTGGTCGTTGTAGAGATCACGCATGTCCACCACGGTAACCACCGGCCGGCACCCTGGTTCGCCCGCACGCATGAACGGGTGCTGAACACTCGGCGAAACCGCAGGTCACGAGTGCTCAGGTGGCGACCTGCAGGTTTCGCCCATGCGTACGATCGGGGTCGTGGGCACCGCCTTGTTGCTGCTCGCCGGCGTGCTGCTGGGCGCGTCGGCGTTGCTGGTGACCCAGCGGCTGGGTCGTCGCCGACTCGATCCGCCGCCGTCTCGGCCTGGAACGACACCCGGCGAAGCAGCCGTCGAGTCCGACCAACCGGTCCCCCACGGTGTGACCGACGTGCTGGCCGTGCTCAGCGCGTCGACGTTCATCGTGCGCGCCGGCGACGTGGTGGTCGAGGCCAGTGCAGCGGCGTACGAGCTGGGGCTGGTGCGCGGCGACCGGGTGGTCCTGCCCGAGCTGGCCGACCTGGTTCGCGCGGCGCGCCGCGACGGTGACATCCACGACCGCCAGCTGGTCCTCACCAGCGGTCGGGCGTCGACCGCCACCCGCCACGTCAGTGCCCGCGTCGCGCCGCTCGGTGCTGCGCTAGGCGAGTCGCTGGTGCTGGTGCTGGTGGACGACCGCACCCGCGAGCGCCGAGTCGAGGCGGTGCGCCGCGACTTCACCGTCAACGTCAGCCACGAGCTCAAGACACCGGTCGGCGCGCTCACGCTGCTGGCAGAGGCGGTCGGCGAGGCCTCCGACGACCCGGAGGCGGTGACCCGCTTCGCCCAGCGGATGCGGGTCGAGGCGGAGCGTCTGGGCCGGCTGGTGAAGCAGGTCATCGAGCTGTCGCGGCTGCAGGACGACGAGCTGATCGACGAACCCCAGCGGGTCGACGTCGACGCGTTGATCGCGGCCGCGCTGGACCGCACCCGCATCGACGCCGAGACGCGCGGGGTCTCGCTGGTCGGCCAGCGCAGCACCGGGTTGGCGGTGCGCGGCAACACCGGGCAGCTGCAGGTGGCACTCGGAAACCTGGTGGACAACGCCGTGGTCTACAGCCCCGGTGACACTCGGGTCACCGTCACCGTGAAGACCGTCGGCCCCAACGTGCACATCACCGTCTCCGACCAGGGGATCGGCATCGCCGAGCGCGAACTCGAGCGGATATTCGAGCGCTTCTACCGCGTCGACCCGGCCCGCGCTCGCGCGACCGGCGGCACCGGGCTTGGCCTGTCCATCGTCAAGCACATCGCCGCTAGCCACGGGGGTGAGGTGCGGGTCTGGAGCGTGGAGCGGACCGGTTCGTCGTTCACGCTGGTGCTGCCCGCGTGGACCGGCGCCGACACCGGCGCCGCCGCCGACACCGGCGCCGAGGAGAGCCCAACGCCCGCCGAACCGTCTGAAGCAGCCGACCTCCAGGAGGCCCCGTCGTGACCCGAGTGCTTGTTGTCGAAGACGAGGAGAGCTACAGCGATGCGCTCTCGTACGTCTTGCGCAAGGAGGGCTTCGACGTGGCGATCGCCGCCACCGGACCGGAGGCGCTGGAGGAGTTCGACCGGGCGGGAGCAGACATCGTGCTGCTCGACCTGATGCTCCCCGGCCTGCCGGGCACCGAGGTGTGCCGCCGGCTGCGCCAGGTGTCGGCGGTGCCGGTCATCATGGTGACCGCCAAGGACGGCGAGGTGGACAAGGTGGTCGGGCTCGAGCTCGGCGCCGACGACTACGTCACCAAGCCCTACAGCCCGCGCGAGCTGGTGGCCCGCATCCGTGCGGTGCTGCGGCGCCTGCACGAGCCGTCCGACGGTCTGGCGCCGGCCACCCTCGAGGCGGGTCCGGTGCGCATGGACGTCGACCGGCACGTCGTGAGCATCGACGGTGCCGACATACGGCTGCCGTTGAAGGAGTTCGAGCTGCTCGAGCTGCTGCTGCGCAACAGCGGTCGGGTGCTGACCCGCGGGCAGCTCATCGACCGGGTGTGGGGCGCGGACTACGTCGGTGACACCAAGACGCTCGACGTGCATGTCAAGCGGCTGCGCGCCAAGATCGAGCCCGACCCGGCCACGCCAAAGTACCTGGTCACCGTGCGCGGGCTCGGATACAAGTACGAGGCCTGAGCGCTGCGGGCCGGCGCCGCCGGTCCCGGCCTTGCTCAGCCGTCGCTCTCGCCCGTGCTGGCGAACGGGTCTTTGCCCGTTATAGTTCCGGGATCTCCACGTCCTCGTACGCGCCCTCCTGGCGCATCACGACCAGCGAGCCGCTGACCGGACCGGCCTCCTCGAACGTGAACGACACGTCGACGAGCATCCCCGGGGTCAGCGTCCCGCCCGCGATGGAGATCTCGGCGTCCTGCGCGGTCAGCACCAGCTCGCCGGCGGGGATCGGCACGCTGCCGCCGCTGATCTCGGCGGGGACCGGGGCGCCCTCACCATCGGTGATCTGCACCGTCGTCAGCGCGTCCGCGCGCTGCGGCGGTCCGACCAGCCCCGCCGACAAGGTGGCCGCGCCCCCCTCGTCCATCACGAGCACGGCGCTGAGGACCTCCACCTCACCACCCCTGATGTCGGTGCCCGCCGGCGCGTTGTAGACCTGCGTCGTCTGTGCGTTGAAGCCGGTGCTGCACCCGGTCAACGTCACCGCCAGCGCGGTGGCAACGGAACCGACTGCGGACCGGGTCGACCTCGTCACGGCGGCTGATCCTCTCGGAGGCGGGAGCCGGCGAGCAGCCGGCCGAAAGTCCAGGTCAGACTATCCCGGTGCACCCGGGGCGCCTCGAGTGGCCCGCGAAGGCACGAATCGGTGGCGTTGTCAACCCCCGATCTGCGTCCTGACCTGCACGGATGGGCGAGAGCCGGTCGGCAGATCGTGTTATTCTGGTCACCCAGGAAGGGGTACAAATTCATGGCTTTCACTGTCGGCGAAACGGTTGTCTACCCCAATCACGGAGCAGCCGTCATCGAGGACATCGAGACCCGGCAGATCAAGGGCGAGGACAAGACGTACCTCGTGCTTCGCATCGTGGCGCAGAGCGACCTGGTGGTCCGGGTGCCTGCGTGCAACCTTGATCTCGTCGGTGTACGAGACGTTGTGGACAAGGAAGGCCTCGAGCGCGTTTTCGGCGTGCTCCGCCTGCCCCACACCGAGGAGCCCA
This sequence comes from Propionibacteriales bacterium, assembly GCA_038232655.1. Lineage (GTDB taxonomy): Bacteria > Actinomycetota > Actinomycetes > Propionibacteriales > Nocardioidaceae > JACCVL01. The sequence goes on from JBBSNM010000060.1 coordinate 8,682, forward strand.
CCAACTGGTCGCGGCGTTACAAGGCGAACCTCGAGAAGCTGCACTCCGGTGACGTGATGAAGGTGGCCGAGGTCGTCCGCGACCTGTGGCGCCGGGAGAAGGACCGTGGCCTGTCGGCCGGTGAGAAGCGGATGCTGGCCAAGGCTCGACAGATCCTGGTCTCCGAGCTGGCGCTCGCCGAGCACACCAACGAGGACAAGGCAGAGACGCTGCTCGACGAGGTGCTCGCCTCCTGAACAGGGTCGCTGCGGTCGTCCCCGCGGCCGGCCGGGGCATCCGCCTCGGGCCGGGGGACACCAAGGCGATCCGCAGCGTCGGCGGCGTGCCGCTCGTGGTACGAGCGGTGCGTGCCCTCGAGGACAGCGGGCTGGTCGACGTAGGTGTGGTGGTGGCCCCGGCCGAACGTTGCGCCGAGATGCGGGGTCTACTCGACGCGGCGGCACTGGCACCGCGCTGGACGACGGTGCCCGGTGGAGACACCCGGGTGGAGTCCGTCGCCCGCGGGCTGCGCACGCTGCCGGCCGATATCGACATCGTGCTCGTGCACGACGCCGCCCGCGCCTTCGTCCCAGCCGCAGCCGTACGCCGGGTGGTCGACGCGATCGCGGCCGGCGCCGACGCGGTCGTCCCAGTCGTCCCCGTCGCCGACACTGTGAAGCAGGTCGACGCCAGCGGTGCGGTCGTGGACACCGTGGACCGGTCCAGACTGCGACAGGTGCAGACCCCGCAGGGCTTCCGCCGCCTGGTGTTCGACGCGGCCTATGCGGCCTATGCGGATCAGGTCGCCCGCCGCACCGACCGCTCCGGGGGCTCGGGCAGCGAGCGGGCGGTGACCGACGACGCCGGCCTGGTCGAGGCCCTCGGCGTCCGGGTCGTCGTGGTCGAGGGCGACCCGCTGGCCTTCAAGGTCACCGGGCCGCTCGACCTGTTGCTGGCCGAGGCCCTCGCCGGCCCGTAGCGCGACGGCGGGAGTTAGTACCGCGGCTTCCAACGTTTGCCCTGTGAGGTGACACGCCGGGTTCGAGCGCGGGTAGCCCTGGCCGATGACATCCAGGCGCGAGGCACGCCCGCTCACGGGGAGGCCGCCGCGCTCGGGTGGTTCACATCCGCCCGGCCGCGACGCGCTGATGACAGTAACGGCTCCAGTGCTCGAATGCGTCCGCGGTGGTTGGCGCGCCCTCGATGCAGGCCTGGTACCGGTGTTCGGCCGCGTCCGCTGTGATCCGGAGTGTGTCGGCGTCACCGTGGGCGGCCGGCCAGACCGTCCCGACGCTGCCTATGGCGACGATGCCGATGGCGAGCATTTTGCCGACCAGAGGGCCGGGAGCGAGCTGAGTCATGGGTCTCTCCTGTCGTGAGGGGTCGCGGTGCACCAGACGTGGTGCTCCGGATCCGGCGGTCTCGATGACTCAGGTATGCCTCGTCGCGGTGTCGCTCGGGCCTCCACCGGTATCGGCCGGGTAACGGTGGTGTTGACGCGGCCTGGTGAAGCCGTGACTCTCGCACCATGCACGTGAGTGTGCTCGGTCCTCTTGCCCTCGACGGCGAACCACTGGCGCCGCGTGACCGCGTGGTGCTGGCCGCTCTGGCGATGAGCCCCCGTGAGGCGGTGAGCCCGGACCGGCTGGCGGACGCACTTTGGGGCGAGGAGCCGCCGGCGTCCTGGTCGAAGGTGGTGCAGGGCTGTGTGGTCCGGATCCGCAAGGGGCTCGGCAGCGATGCGGTCCACACCACGCGCCAGGGGTACGTGCTGGACATCCCGGACGACGCGATAGACGCCTTTCGCTTCGAGCGTCTGGTTCGCCGGGGCCGGGAGCTCCTCGAGTTGCATGAGCCCGAACGTGCGCGGTACACGCTCATCCAGGCGCTGGACCTCTGGTACGGCGTGCCCCTCGCGGACCTTGAGGGGTGGGCGCCGGGCGAGTCCGTCGCGAAGCGCTGGGAGGGGTTGCGCCGGGACGCCGAGGAGCTCGGAGTCGAGGCGTCGCTGCAGTCCGGCGCGTGGCGCGAGGTGCTCACCGAGGCCGGCCGGCTGGTCGCCGACGAGCCGTATCGGGAGGCTCGGTGGGCGCTGCTGGCCAAGGCGCAGTATCAGGCGGGCCGACAGGGCGAGGCCCTGTCGACCCTGCAGCGGGCCCGAGCCGTGCTCGCCGGCGAGCTCGGCCTGGATCCGGGGCCCGAGCTGGCGGCGCTGGAGACGGCGATCCTGCGCCAGGACCCGGATCTGCTGCCGGCGTCCGGCGGTGCCGCGGCGTCGATGGCCTGCCCTTACCGAGGCCTGCTGTTCTACGACGTCGACGACGCCGAGCACTACTTCGGCCGGGACGCCGAGGTCGCTACGTGTCGGGAGATCCTGGCTCGCCGGCAGGTCGTCGCGGTCGTCGGTCCGTCCGGTAGCGGCAAGTCGTCCCTCGTGCGCGCCGGGATCGCCGCCGCACTCCGTGTATACGGCCGTTCCCTGTTTCTGATGACCCCGGGACCGCACCCGATGGCGGCCCTGGCCGAGGCCGGTGGGCTTCGTCCCCACGGAGTGCTCGTGGTCGACCAGGTCGAGGAGGTGGTCACCCTCTGCGAGGACCCCGCCGAGCGGGCCGCATTCCTCGATGCCCTGTCCGGACATGCGGCGACCGGTGCCGAGGTGGTGCTGGCGTTGCGCGCCGACCGCCTTGGCGCCATCTCGGTGAACCGACCCTTCGCGCGGATGCTCGAGCAGGGTCTGCACCTGCTGGGCGCGATGGACGAGAACGATCTGCGCAGTGCGGTCGAGGGACCCGCCCGGCAAGCCGGTCTGCTCCTTGAACCCGGGTTGGTCGATCTCCTCGTCCAGGAGGTGTCGGGGGAGCCTGGCGCGCTCCCGCTGCTGTCCCACGCGCTGGCACAGACCTGGGAGCGGCGCGAGGGCCGGACCCTGACGGTGGAGGGATATCGCGACTCGGACGGCATCCGGGGCGCTGTTGCCCAGACCGCCGAGCGAGTGTTCCTGGGCCTGAGCCCCGGAGAGCAGCTCGCGGCTCGCGATTTGCTGCTCAGGTTGGTCGTTCCCGTCGGCGCCGGTGAGCCGGCCGGCAGTCCGCTACCGCGACGGATTGCGGCGCCGGACCGCTCGCACGAGGAGATCATCGAGGTGCTGGTGGCCGCACGGCTGGTCACCTCCGACGGCGAGGTCGTGGCGTTGGCGCACGAGTCGCTCGCGCGCGCCTGGCCGCGGCTGCGCGGATGGCTGGACGCCGACACTGAGGGGCAGCTGATTCTGCGCCACCTCACCATGGCCGCCGACTCGTGGCAGACCATGGGACGACCCGACAGCGAGCTCTACCGCGGAGCCCGGCTGGCGCGGGCACTCGAGTGGCGAAGGACCACGGCCGCCCACCTCACCGAGACCGAGTCGGCCTTCATCGACGCCGCGGATGCGCTGGCTCGAGTGGAGTCCCGAACCGCCGAGCAGCGCATCCGCGAGCAGGCGGCTACCAACCGTCGGCTGCGGGTCCTGCTAGGCGGCGTCGGCACCCTCCTGGTGGTCGCCCTGGTCGCCGGGCTCCTGGCGGTCCAGCAGGGTCGTCGCGCCGACGACCAGGCGCGCCTCGCGGCGCTACGGGAGCTGTCCGCCGCGTCTCGGGCCGTGCGGGTGGACGACCCGGAGCTCGCCACCCTGCTGGCCCTCGAGGCCACGTCACCGTCGCTCACCGATGGCGGCCCGCCTGTGCGCGAGGCGGTGGAGGCGCTGCACGCGGGCGTGGTCTCCACGCGCATCCAGTTTGTCGCCGAGGACGTCGGCGGTGCCGTCGCCTGGAGCCCCACCGACGACCTGATCGCGACCGAGGGTCCGGAGGAGAGCGGGCTCGTGGACATCCGGGACGCCACCACCGGCGAGTCCGTGTCGAGCTTCCGGGGCCACGACATCGACGTCAACGATGTCGCCTTCGGGCCCGACGGGGCGCTGGCCACGGCCGGGGACGACGGGGCGGTGCGGGTGTGGGAACCCGCGGACCAGCAAGAGATCGCGGGGCTGATGGGCGCCGGCGAGGCCTGGGGTCCGTCGTTCGCGGCGACCGACTCCCTGCGGTTCGCGGCCGCGTGGCCGGACGAAGGGATGGTGCGCGTCGCCTCCGTCGCCGACACCTCAAAGTCCCCCACCGTCACCGAGATCGCCGTCGAGGGCGGTCCCCGGGACACCTCGCTAAGCCGCGATGGTCGCTCGGTGGCGATCGCCACTGGTGACCCGAGCGCCGCCCGCGTCGTCGACGCCCGCACGGGCAGGACCCGCCACCGGCTGCGCGGACACGACGCGCCGGTCAACGCGGTCGCCTACAGCCCCGATGGCCGATGGGTGGCCACCGCGTCCGACGACGGCACGGTCCGGGTGAGGGACGCCGAGACCGGGCGCTCTCGGCATACCCTGACCGACGCGGCCAGCGCGGTCATGGGACTGGCCTGGGCCCCTGACTCGGCGCGTCTCGCCGCCGGCGGGCGCGAGGGCAAGGTCCGGGTCTACGCAGTCACCCCCGATAGCGCCCGCACGGCCATCACGGTCGGCGGCTCCTCCACCGCCGGCGGCGTGGCCGGGCTCGCGTTCTCGCCCGACGGTTCGCACCTGCTCGCCGGCGACTTCCCGGTCACGGCCGCCACCGTCTGGGATGTCGGCCCGTACGGCGACGCCGAGGTCATGAACGTGCTGAACCCGCCCCAGGACGCCGCGGGGGTGGCGTTCGACCCCGACGGTCGGCTCTACACGCCGAGCGACGGCGGTTCCATCAGCGTCTGGGATGGGGACGACGGCGCTCCGGTCACCCGCCTTGAGCAGGCGGGTGAGAGCGACGCACCCGCACCGCCGTTCCACAGCGTGGCGGTCAGCGCGGACGGCAGCACGGCAGCCACGGGCCAGTCGCCGGCGGGAGCGACGGTCTGGGACGTGGCCAGCGGATCACCCCTGTTCTCCGCTCCGCAAGGCCGGTGGCTGTGGCGCCCGGCGTTCAGCCCAGATGCCCGCCGCGTCGCCCTGGCCGGCGACCATGGGCTCACCCTGCGCACGCGCGAGGGGGAGATCGTGAACACGCTGCCCCCCGACCCCGGCTTCGGGTTCCGAGACCCCGCGTTCAGCCCGGATGGACGGTCGGTGGCCGTCGTGCACTTTCCCCTGGATCGCAGCAGACCCACCGGCTGGGAGGTGGTGATGTGGGACTGGGAGGCGGACACGACCACGTCCTGGCCGGCGAGGGGAACCGGTCACCGACTGTCGTTCGCCCCGGACGGGGCCAGGCTCGCCATCGCCGACGTCGGAGTACCCCCACGCGTCTTCGACGTCCCCGCCGGCACGGTGGCGTTCGAGCTCGAGGGACATGCCGCGGGGGTCGCGGACCTGGCCTACAGTCCCGACGGCAGCCGGATCGCCACCGCCGGCCTGGACGGGATGGTCATCGTCTGGGACGCGAGCGATGGCACCCCACTGCTGCGGTTGCCGACGCTGCCGCAGGAGGTCACCGCCATCGCCTTCTCGCCGGACGGGCGCCACCTCGCCACCGGTTCGATCGCCGAGGAGGTCATGCGGGTCTGGACCCTGGACGTCGCTGAGCTGCGACGGATCGCGGCCGACCGGGTCGTCCGAGGGTTCACCGCCGCGGAATGCAATGCGTACCTGCATCGCCGGGACTGCCCGAACAGCTGAAGCGCCCAACCCACCTCGCCGCATCCTCGGCCGGGGACGCATGACTTGAACAGCACAGCCATGCGGCCGGGCAACGAGCGGACGAAGGTTGCCTGACGCGGCAACTAGCCGGCGGACGGCGGGCCACCGTGGATGAGGGCGGTCGCGATCGCGGCCACCCCCTCGCCACGACCCGTGAGCCCCAGCCCATCGGTGGTGGTGCCCGACACCGTCACCGGCGCACCGACGGCCGCGCCGAGCACGTGCTCGGCCTCTTCACGTCGCGGCGCCAGTCGGGGGCGCTGCCCGATCACCTGCACCGACAGGTTTCCGGGGTGCCAGCCTGCAGCTGCCAGTCGGGCCGCCGTTTCGGCCAGCAGGGCAGCCCCCGACGCACCAGCCCACTGCTCGTCGTCGACGCCGAACTGGCTGCCCAAATCACCCAGGCCAGCCGCCGAGAGCAACGCGTCGCACAGTGCGTGTGCGACCACGTCGGCATCGGAGTGCCCCGCCAGGCCCTGCGGTTCGTCCGGCCAGTGCAGCCCGGCCAGCCACATCTCCCGGTCGGGCACCAGCCGGTGCACGTCGACCCCGAGCCCCACCCGCAGGTCGGTGCTGACGCTGTCGCTCACCGGGATGCCTCGGCCTGGGCGTCGATCACTCGCACCCCTGCATTGTCGGGCATGGCGGCCGCCGCCGGCCCGCGGGCGGCGGCCGTCCGCTCAGCTGCGGGGCAGGTCGACCGACTTGGGGCGGATGACGTATGCCGTCCCGGCGCTGGCGGTGAGCCACGCCCGCTCCAGCTGCCCGCGCTTGTAGACCCGGCGCACGCCGTCGTTGCGCGCGGCAGCGGGGTCGTTGACGATCGGGTTGCCCTTCTTGGTGAAGCCCCGCAGCACCAGGATGTGGCCGCGGCTCGACGTCAGCGGCGCGTTGTCCAGCTCGCCGGCGTCGAAGGCGATCGACAGCACCAGCGGGATGCCCTTCGCGACGTACCGCTCGGCGGCGCGCATCGAGCCCAGCCGGGCCACGAAGGCGTCCAGGCCGAAGGTGCTGGCGTACGCCGCCGAGAACGGCCAGTTGCCCGCGCCCTGGTAGCGGTAGTCGTAGGTCATCCGCGCGGCGTGGTCGACCCACGGGTTGACGTGGCCGGACGGCACCCAGGAGTACTGCTTGCGGGTGGGCCCGGAGCCCCACCGTCCGAGCACCATGGCCGTCGAGGTCGGTGAGCACCAGGCCTCGCCGCCGTTGTCCCACTGCGGGTAGTGGCCCTGGTGGATCATCTGGCTGTAGCGCGGCACCTTGATGGACGTGCCGCGGGCGACACCGGGCGAGCTGGTGGACACCCGGCTGGGTGCCAGCTGGGAGGTGGTGGCGGCCATCGCGGCGACGACCGGGGTGCGGCTGGTCCCCTTGCGCCGGTGCAGCTTGACCCGCAGCTGCCACCGGCGGGCGCTGGTGGTGGTGCGCACGGTGTCGGTGAGCACGCGGGCGACGTCGTCGGCCTGGTCGCCGCGGCTGGTGCGGTTGATGCCGCCCAGCTTGCCGCCGGCCCAGATGCCGGCGCTGTCCCAGCTGCCGGTGCGCCCGCCGCCGGTGCGCACCCGTACTTGCACCTCCAGGAAGGTGCCGACCGGGGTCTTGGCGCTCCAGCTGGGCACCAGCTCGCGGTAGGCATGTGCGGCTCGCTTCCACGGCGATCGCCAGCTGCCGTACGCGTAGCGGTGCGACTTGTTGTCGCCGTACGGGTCGGTGTAGCGCCGCACCCCGGCGGGCTTGCCGATGCGCAGCGAGCCCTTGCTGATCCACACGCCGTTGCGGCTGCCGCTGCGGAACGCCTTGTTGCTCGTGAAGCGGCGCAGGTCGGTGGCCACCGAGGCCCGCTGGGTCGGCGCCTTGACCGCTGTTACCTTCGCCGGCGGGGTGGCCGGGTCAGGGGTGGCCGCGGTCGCCGGAGGCGTGGTGGCCAGCAGCGCGCCGGTCACGGCGACAGCCAGGCTGAGACGGATGTGACGCATGGTGTGCACGCTATGTCGGACCGTAGCGGTGATGCATCCTCCGTACGGCCGACTCGGCCTCGCCGGGCGGGACAGCCGCCGGTAGGCGCCGGTTCGGCCCCTCCACCCTGCTGCCGCCCCCACCCTGCTGCGGCCCCCACCTCCGCCCCCACCCCCGCCCCACCCAGTGTGGTCACCTACGACATGTTTGGCGGCTCAAAGGTGTCGCAGCTGACCAGACTGGGTGTCGCAGCTGACCAGACTGGGTGAGGGCGGCTGGGTGGGGGCTGCTGACTGGGGTGTGGCAGCGGGGTGGCGCGTGGACGCCGACCAGAAGGCAGCCCCCGTTAGGCTTGACCGGTGACGATCCGGCTGTACGACACCGCGACCCGCGCGGTGCGCGACCTCGACCCCGTGCGTGCGGGGCACGTCGGCATCTACCACTGCGGGCTCACCGTCCAGGGCCCGCCGCACGTCGGGCACATCCGCAAGGA
>JBBSNM010000061.1:0-16642 GCA_038232655.1 Propionibacteriales bacterium
CGCCGGCCCCGTTGCCCTTTACCGGCGCGACCGGCGCGACCGGCGTCAGCCGCCGGTCGCGGACCAGCCGGTTGAGCAGCTGGGTGTGGTGCACGACCTCGAGCTCGACGCCGAGTTGGCCGTACTCGTTTTTCAGCGTGTTGAAGCAGTGCGCGCAGGTGGCGACCACCTTGGTCGCCTTGGCCTCCGTGAGCACCTCGGCGTTCTGCATCGCCAGCAGCTGGAAGACGAACTCGTTGCCCGCGCGGCGGGCCGGGTCGCCCGAGCAGGTCTCGCCGTCACCGAGAACCGCGAAGTCCACCCCGGCGGTGTGCAGCAGCTCGGCGACCGCCCGGGTGGTCTTCTTGGCCCGGTCCTCGTACGCGCCGGCGCAGCCGACCCAGAACAGCCACTCCACCTCGCTCAGGTCGTCGACGTCGACACCGACCTGCTTGACCGTGAAGCCGAGCCCCTTGGCCCAGCCCATCCGCTCCGACGGTGACATGTTCCACGGGTTGCCCTTGTTCTCCAGCCCCTTGAACAGCTGGTTGAGCTGGGCGGGGAAGTTGCTCTCGACGAGCACCTGGTGCCGGCGCATGTCCATGATGTGGTCGACGTGCTCGATGTCGACCGGGCACTGCTGCACGCATGCCCCGCAGCTGGTGCAGCTCCACAGCACGTCGGGGTCGATCACCCCGTACGCCTGCTCGTCGCCGATCAGCGGCCGGTCAGCCTGCGCGGTGGTCTCCGCGGGCAGCGCGTCGCGGTCGGCCTCGGCCGCCTGCAGGTACGGCGCCTTGGCGTAGGCGTGGTCGCGCAGCGCGGTGACCAGCAGCTTTGGCGACAGCGGCTTGTCGGTGTTCCACGCCGGGCACTGGCTCTGGCAGCGGCCGCACTCAGTGCAGGTGGTGAAGTCGAGCAGCCCCTTCCAGCTGAAGTCCTCGACCTTGCCGACACCCAGCGGGGCGTCCTCGTCGAGCTCCTCGAGGTTCTCGAAGTCGATCGGCGCACCGCCCACCATGATCGGCTGCAGCCCACCCAGCGCCGTACCGCCCGCGGCCTCGCGCTTGAACCAGATGTTCGGCCAGGCGGTGAACCGGTGCCAGGCCACGCCCATTGTGGCGTTCAGGCCGAGCACGATCGCCCACGCCATCGACACCAGGATCTTCAGCGAGGCGACCGCGATGATGCTGGCCTCGACCGCACCGAGGCTCAGGCCTCCGAACGCGCTGCCGAGCCAGGCCGTCAGCGGAAAGTGCCAGCCGGTGGCCCACGCCTCGCCGGTGAGCTGCCCGAGGGCGTACTCCAGCCCGCGCAGCGCCACGATGCACGCCCCGACGCCGGCGATGACCGCCTCGACGAAGTAGCCCTGCCACATCGTCGAGCCGAAGAAGCGGGTCCGGCGGCCCTTCGCGCTCGGGCGGCCCGCGACCCGGATCGCGATCAGCGTCGCGATCGAGGCCAGCATCGTCCAGGCGAGCAGCTCGGTGACCCAGTCGAACACCACCCAGTGCCCGATCACCGGCAGCGCGAAGGCCGGGTCGAACAGCTGCCCGTACGCCGTCACCAGCGTGAAGAACAAGAAACCGAAGCCCACGAACACGATCCAGTGCACGGCGCCGACCAGCGTCCACTGCAGCATCCGGGTGTGTCCGAGGGTCTCGGTCAGCATGGTGGCCGTCCGCGCGGCCGGCCGGTCGGTGCGGCCGGCGGCGGGCTGGCCGAGGCGGACGACGCGGACGATCTCGGTCGCAGCGCGGGCGAACAGCACGATCGCCACCGCGGTGACCGCGAGGCAGACGACGATGGCGGCGACCTGCATCTGGTGCTCCTGCCTGTGCGTGTGGCGTGACCCTGGTGAAACTGTCGCAGGCGAGCGGTGGCCCGTTCACCACCCCCCACGGTGCACGACGTCGTCCAGTGGGCGACGCCCGCGTCGGGCCGATCCGCCGACGCCGCCGGGTGCGGGGTGACCCAGTGTGACCGCCCCGATGGGGTGGTGGTCGGAGGGCACGCCGAACTCCGTCCGCAGCGCCTCGACCCGGTCCGGTGGGACGCCGAAGAAGCACGCCCCCAGTCCCTCGTCGACGGCTGTCAGCAGCATCAGCAGGGCAGCCATGCCGGTGTCGACGTCCCAGTACGGCACCGGCCAGCGGGACTCGTCGCGGTCTGTCCAGCCCTTGTCCGGCTCGGCGTAGCGGTCGAGGTAGGCCCGCTTGCACGCCAGTGGCACCACGATCACCGGGGCCGAGCGCATGCCGCGCGACCAGGTGTCGTCGCCCTTGCCCGCCGACGTGGTTGCGGCCCAGAACCGTGCGACGGCTGCCGCGTCGTCGAGCAGCAGGAACGCCCAGCCCTGGCTGAAGCCCGCGCTCGGCGCGCGGTGTGCATGCTCGAGGACATGCTGGACGACGGCCGGGTCAACGGGCCGGTCGGTGTAGGCCCGGACCATGTGGCGCCTGCGTACCACCTCGGCGAACTCCATCCGCCCATCCTCGCCCGTGCCCGTCGCGGGCGGGCGGTCAGTCCGGCGGTCAGTCCGGGCGGTCGGGCGGCAGCGTGGTCGCGGTAGGGTGGGCCGCGTACGACAGGGGAGCGCCCCATGCGCTGAGAGTGCGGACCTCCGCAGACCCTCGAACCTGATCCGGCTAGCACCGGCGATAGGGAGTCGGGATCTCTTGCCGTCGATCGGTCCTGCGGTGCTGCCGCAAGACCGGCCGGTGGCCCCCTCCTGAAACTCGAGGAGGGCTCACATGACCACCACCATCCGTATGCGCCCACGCCGGTCGGCACGCACGTCGGCCGTGCTGGCTGCGTCCGCGCTCGCGCTGACCGCCTGCTCGGTGATCGGCGGCGGCGACGACGCCGGCACCAGCACCGGCGGCGCCAGCAGCACCACGAGCGACCAAGCCGGCGGCAAGGTCGTGCTCGTCACGCACGACTCGTTCGCGGTGGACAAGAAGTTGATGGCCGACTTCGAACAGGAGTCCGGGCTCACCGTGCAGACCCGGGCGCCCGGCGACGCCGGGACCCTGGTCAACCAGCTCGTGCTCACCAAGGACTCGCCGCTCGGCGACGCGGTGTTCGGCATCGACAACTCGTTCGCCTCCCGGGCGCTGGAAGCCGACGTCCTGCAGCCGTACGCCTCGCCTGAGGCGTCCGACCGAGCCGACGAGCTGGCGGTGGACGACAGTGACCGGCTCACCGCGGTGGACTACGGCGATGTGTGCATCAACGTCGACCGCACCTGGTTCGCCGAGCGCGACATCCCCGAGCCGCAGACGCTCGAGGACCTCACCGATCCCGCCTACGAGGACCTGCTGGTGGTGACCAACCCGGCCACCTCCTCGCCCGGGTTGTCGTTCCTGCTGGCCACGGTCGGTGCGTTCGGCGAGGACGGCTGGCGCGACTACTGGGCCGCGTTGCGCGACAACGGGGTCAAGGTCTCCGACGGCTGGTCCGACGCCTACTTCGTGGACTTCTCCGGCTCGCAGGGCAAGGGCCCGCGCCCGATCGTGCTGTCGTACGCGAGCTCACCGCCCGCGGAGGCGAGCCCCAAGGCCGATCAGGCACCCACCCGGGCGCTGCTGGACACCTGCTTCCGGCAGGTCGAGTACGCCGGGGTGATCGCCGGCGCCGAGAACCCCGAGGGTGCCCAGCGGCTGATCGACTTCATGCTCTCGACGAGGTTCCAGGAGTCGATCCCGGAGAAGATGTACATGTACCCGGTCAACGAGAAGGCCGACCTGCCGGCGGCGTGGGCGCGCTTCGGACCGCTGTCGGACGATCCGTTCGAGGTCAGCGCGGACGAGATCGACGCCAACCGGCGGGAGTGGATCGAGCAGTGGACCGACACGGTCGTCGGCTAGGGATCGCGCTCGCAGCGGCGCTGCCGGCTGCTTTCCTGGCGATCTTCTTCGCCTGGCCGGTCGGGTCGATCCTCGCACGCGGGCTGCTGGTCGACGGGGCAGTGGACCTCAGCGGCGTCACCGAGACCCTCGGCAGCAGCCGCACTCGGCGCGTCGTCGGCCAGACCCTGGCCCAGTCGGTTGCCGGCACCACCCTGGCGGTGTTGCTCGGCCTGCCTGGCGCGTACCTGCTCTACCGCTGCAACTTCCCCGGCCGCGGTGCCGTCCGGGCGCTGGTGACGGTGCCGTTCGTGCTGCCGACGGTGGTTGTGGGGGTCGCGTTCCGCAGCCTGCTCGTCGACGGCGGCCCGCTGGCGTTCCTCGACGCGGACGGAACCTTCGGCGCGGTCGTCGCCGCGCTGGTGTTCTTCAACTACGCCGTGGTGGTGCGCACGGTCGGCGCCATGTGGGCGCACCTCGATCCGCGCTCCGAGCAGGCGGCCCGCGCGCTCGGTGCCTCGCCGGCCCGCGCCTTCTGGGAGGTGACGCTGCCGGCGCTGGCGCCGGCGATCGCATCCGCCGCGTCGCTGGTCTTCCTCTTCTGCGCGACCGCGTTCGGCACCGTGCTCGTGCTCGGCGGGCCCGCCTACGGCACGGTCGAGACCGAGATCTGGGTGCAGACCACCCAGTTCCTCGACCTGCGTACGGCCGCGGTGCTGTCGACGGTTCAGCTGGTCGTGGTGACGGCCAGTCTGGCGCTGTCCGGGTGGTCGCGGCGACGCCGCGAGACCGCGCTGCGGGTGCAGCCCGACACCGAGACCGCCCGCCCGGTACGTCGAGCGGACCTGCCGGCCGTGCTCGTCACGGCGGCCGTGGTGGTGGGGCTGCTGACCCCGCTGACGTCGCTGCTGGTCGGGTCGCTGCGCACACCCACCGGGTTCGGGCTCGGCAACTTCGCCAACCTCTCGACCACCGGGTCCGGCGACAGCGCGGGCGGGGGGCTGGGGTCGGGCCTCGAGGTGAGCGTGTGGCAGGCCGCGCTCAACTCGCTGCGCATCGCCGTGGACGCCACCTGGATCGCGATGCTCGTCGGCGTGCTCATCTGCCTGCTGGTCTCCCGCCGACCACGCCGCCCGGCGGCGCGTCGGGCGCTGGGCGTCTTCGACGCTGCGTTCATGCTCCCGCTGGGAGTGTCCGCGGTGACCGTCGGGTTCGGCTTCCTGATCACGCTCGACCGCCCCCCGCTCGACCTGCGCAGCTCGGTCGTGCTGGTGCCCATCGCGCAGGCGGTGGTGGCGGTGCCGCTGGTCGTCCGCACCCTGCTGCCGGTGCTGCGCTCCATCGACGAACGGCTGCGGGAGGCCGCCGCCGTGCTCGGTGCCGGGCCGGTTCGGGTCTTCGCCACCGTGGACCTGCCCGTGCTCGGACGGTCACTGGGGCTGGCGGTCGGCTTCGCGTTCGCGGTGAGCCTGGGCGAGTTCGGCGCGACCAGCTTCCTTGCCCGGCCCGACCGGCCCACCTTGCCGGTGGTGATCTTCCGCCTGATCGGGCGCCCCGGCGCGGACAACCTCGGCATGGCGTTGGCCGCCTCGGTGGTGCTGGCGACGATGACCACCATCGTGATCGGGCTGGCCGAGCGGCTCCGCGTGCAGTCGGCGGCGGCGGAGCTGTGAGCCTCGACGTCCGCGAGCTGACCGTCACCTTCGGCTCGACGCGGGCCGTCGACGACGTCTCGGTGTCCATCCGGTCGGGGGAGGTCGTCGTCCTGCTCGGACCGTCCGGCTGTGGCAAGTCCACCCTGCTGCGCGCCATCGCCGGCCTCGAACACATGGACGGCGGAACCGTCAGCTGGGCCGGCGCCGACCTGGGCGGCGTGCCGGTACATCGCCGGGGATTCGGGCTGCTGTTCCAGGACGGGCAGCTCTTCCCGCACCGCGACGTCGCCGGCAACGTCGAGTTCGGGCTGCGGATGGCCGGCGCGCCGCGTGCCGACCGCCGTGCCCGCGTCGACGAGCTGCTCGAGCTGGTCGGCCTCGGCGGGCGGGGCGCCCGCCCCGTCGCCAGCCTCTCCGGCGGCGAGCAGCAGCGGGTGGCGCTGGCGCGGTCGCTGGCACCCCGCCCGCGGCTGCTGCTGCTCGACGAACCGCTGTCGGCGCTGGACCGCGGGCTTCGCGACCGGCTCGTTGTCGACCTGCACGACATCCTCGCCAGCACCGGCACGACCGCGCTGTACGTCACCCACGACCAGGACGAGGCGTTCGCTCTTGCGGACCGGGTCGCGGTGATGGACGCCGGCCGGCTGCTGCAGACGGCCTCGCCGCAGCAGCTGTGGCGTCGTCCGCGCGACGAGCAGGTGGCGCGCCTGCTCGGCTACCGGTGGTTCGTTGCGGCAGACGCGCTCAGCGCTGCCGCCCGGCCGTCGGGAGTGCAGCCGCCGGACGTTCTCGGCCTGGGCGCGGGCTCACTGGTCGCCGACCCGGACGGTCCGCTGCGGGGGCGCGTCACGGGCCACCGGCTCACCCGTTCCGGGACGAACGTGTCGGTGATCGTCGACGGGCTCGGCTGCATGCAGGCCCGAGCGGGCAGCTTGCAGCCGCTGCCCGTCGGTGCCGCCGTCCGGCTGCGCCTCGAACCGGACGAGGTCGCCGTCCTGGGTCATCCGGGCGACGCGCACGCCGGCACCGGATGACGGCCCGGTCACAACACGGACACGAAAGCGGCCCCCGGGGCCTGCCCGGTCTGCAGAGTTCGGGCACTTTGTTAGGCTCGCTCGGACGTTCCACAGATCGCCCCAACGATCGACTCGTGCTGTCGACTGCTGACAGTGGCCCGGCTCTCTCTGCACTCCGGCAAAGGATGCGTCCGTGATCGAGTTCGAATCGGTCTCCAAGCGCTTCCCTGACGGCACCGTCGCGGTCGACGACGTCTCGCTGGTCGCACCGCAGGGCAAGCTCACCGTGCTGGTGGGCCCATCCGGCTGCGGCAAGACCACCTCGCTGGCCATGGTCAACCGGCTGGTGGACGTCACCTCCGGGCGCATCCTGGTGGGCGGCCAGGACATCTCCCAGAGCGACCGGGTCGAGCTGCGTCGCGGCATCGGGTACGTCATCCAGCACTCGGGGCTCTTCCCGCACCGCACGGTGCTCGACAACGTCGGGACGGTGCCCCGGCTGCTCGGGTGGGACCGGTCCAAGATCCGCAAGCGGTCGTACGAGCTGCTCGAGATGGTGGGGCTGTCGACCGAGCAGGCCGAGCGCTACCCCGCGCAGCTGTCCGGCGGTCAGCAGCAGCGCGTCGGTGTCGCCCGGGCGCTCGCCTCCGACCCGCCGGTGATGCTCATGGATGAGCCGTTCAGCGCGGTCGACCCGGTGGTGCGGTCCTCGCTGCAGGACGAGTTCCTGCGGCTGCAGGAGCAGGTCGGCAAGACGATCCTGTTCGTCACGCACGACATCGACGAGGCGATCAAGCTCGGCGACCGGGTCGCGGTCTTCGCTGCGGGCGGGCACCTCGCCCAGATCGACAGCCCCGGCGAGCTGCTCGCCACCCCCGCCAACGAGTTCGTCGCCTCGTTCGTGGGGCGCGACCGCGGCTACCGGCGGCTGCAGTTCCTGCCCAGCGACGGCATCAGTGTGGGACCGGCGCCGACGGCGAGGGTCGGTGAGCGGGCGCACGACGGGTGGACGCTCGCGGTGGACGGCGACCACCGTCCGCTCGGCTGGCTCGCGCCGGGCGGCGACACAGTGGCCGAGGAACGGCTGGAGCCGCTGGGCTCGACGTTCACCAAGACCGACTCGCTGCGAGCCGCGCTGGAGGCCGTGTTGGTCTCGCCGGCCGGGCTGGCCGTACGCCTCGACGCCGAGGGCTGCGTGGATGGCGTCGTCGATCACGCGACGCTGGCCGAGCACCACCAGGCATCCAGCGAGGCGGCCGACTCCGAGCGGGAGCCGCGCTGATGGACTGGGGCTGGATCGTAGACAACCGCGACCTCATCACCGGGCTGCTGATCGAGCATATCTGGCTGTCGGCGATACCGGTGGTCATCGGGCTCGCGCTCGCGCTCGTGCTGGGGGTGCTGGCGCACACCTACCGCTGGACCTACCCGCCGCTGCTCGTCATCGTCGGCGTGCTCTACACCATCCCGTCGCTGGCGCTGTTCATCGTGTTGCCCGTGGTGCTCGGCACCCAGATCCTCAACCCCATCAACATCGTGATCGCGCTGACCATCTACTCCGGCGCGCTGCTCGTCCGCACGGTGGTGGACGGGCTCGACGCGGTGCCGCCGGCGGTCCGCAAGGCGGCGGACGGGCTGGGGTACAAGCGGCTGCCGCGGATCGTCACCGTCGAGCTGCCGATCGCGATCCCGGTGATCGTCGCCGGCCTGCGGGTGGTCACCGTCGCCAACATCTCGATGGTCAGCGTCGGCGCCCTGATCGGCATCGGCGGCCTCGGCGAGCTGTTCACGTCGGGGTTTCAGATCCGCTTCATGACCGAGATCGTCGTCGGGCTGGTGCTGTCGCTGCTGCTCGCGGTGTCAGCCGACCTGCTGCTGGTCTACCTGCAACGCAAGACGACCCCGTGGGACCGGCTGGGGGCGACGGCATGATCGGCGAGATCTGGACCTACCTGTCCTCGCCGGGCAACTGGCAGGGCAGCGACGGGTTCGCGGTGCGCATCCTGGAGCATCTGCAGTACGTCGGGGGCGCGCTGCTGGTCGCCTTCGCGTTCGCGTTCCCCCTCGGCCTGCTGATCGGCCACACCAACCGCGGCGTCACCGTCGCCGTCAACGCCGTGAACGCCTCCCGGTCGCTGCCGTCGCTGGGTCTGCTGACGCTGGTGGTGCTTTTCAGCGGCCTCGGCCGTGCTCCGGTGCTGGTCGCGCTCACGGTGCTGGCCATCCCGCCGATCCTGAACGCGACCTACGCCGGCGTCCGGGGGGTGGACAAGGGCGCGGTCACCGCGGCCCGCGGGATGGGGATGACCGAGCCGCAGGTGGTGTGGCAGGTTGAGCTGCCGGTGGCGCTGCCCCTGGTGTGGTCCGGGATCCGCTCGGCCACCCTGCAGACCGTCGCGACCGCCACCATCGCCGCGTACGTCGCTCTCGGCGGCCTCGGCCGTTACGTCATCGACGGCTTCGCCGTGCGTGAGTTCGACGAGATGCTCGCCGGCGCCCTGCTGGTGTCGCTGCTTGCGATTACCCTCGACCTGGTGCTCGCCCTCGCGACCCGGCTCTCGGTCTCGCCCGGCCTGCGCGACGGGGGACGCCAACGCCTTCCCCGTGCCGTCAAACGCTTCACCTCCAACGACCAGTCACCGGCGCCTGCTGCCGGCTGAGCCACCCTGCCCATCGAACAAGCCCCACCCCAAGGAGGCGCCATGTCACCCATCAGCAAGCCCATCCGTCGCACCGTGGCCATGCTTGCCGGCGCGATGCTCACCCTGACCGCCTGCGGCGGCGGCGAAGACCCGCTGGAGGGGGACAGCGGCGGCGGTGGCGGCGGCACCGTCACCGTCGGCTCGGCGAACTTCCCCGAGGCCGTCCTGCTCGGTGAGATGTACGCCCAGGCGCTCGAGGCCAAGGACATCGACGTGCAGCGCAACCTCAACATCGGTGCCCGCGAGGCCTACATCAAGGCCATCGAGGACGGCTCGGTCGACCTGCTGCCCGAGTACACCGGCAACCTGTTGCTGTTCTACAAGAAGTCGTCCAGCGAGACCGACGAGCAGAAGGTCTACGACCAGCTGCAACAGGCGCTGCCCAAGGAGCTGACGGCGCTGGAGATGTCCGAGGCGGTCGACGAGGACGCCGTGGTGGTCACCCAGGAGACCGCGAAGAAGTACGACCTCAAGTCCATCGAGGACCTGAAGCCGGTCGCCGACAAGCTCGTCGTCGGCGGCTCGCCGGAGTTCCGCGAGCGCCAGGCCGGCCTGCGCGGGCTCGAGGACGTGTACGGCCTGAAATTCGCCGGCTTCGAGACCCTCGACGTTGCGGGGCCGCTGTCCATCGAGGCGCTGAAGACCGGCAAGGTCGACGTGACCCAGCTGTTCACCACGCAGAGCGCCATCGAGGCCAACAACTTCGTCGTCCTCGACGACCCGAAGAACATCGCCATCCCGCAGAACGTGGTGCCGCTGATCCGCACCGACGCGCTGAACGACGACATCGAGCAGACGCTGAACGCGGTGTCCGCAGAGCTGACGACCGACGAGCTCGCCGGCCTGGTCAAGCGTCTCGAGATCGACAAGGACAGCCCCGTCAAGGTGGCCGAGGACTACCTCGAGGAGAAGGGACTGAATGGCTGACGGCCCCGGCCAGGTCGACCTGACCTGGCTCGGCGGCCACGACGTCGAGCGGCTCGCGCTCACCGACGACGAGATCCTGGCCGCCGTGGAGGCCGCGCTGGTCGCTCAGGCCAACGGCGGGACGGTGCTCGAGCCGAGGGTGCATCTCGAGCCCGACCCCGGCTTCGGAGGGCACTTCAACGTGCTCCGCGGCTACGTGGCCCCGCTCGACCTGGCCGGGGTCAAGATCGTCGGCGACTACGTCGACAACTACCTGCACGGCCTGCCGTCGGAGATGGCCCTGCTCAACCTCTTCGACCCGCGCACGGGGATGCCCCGGGCCATCGTCGACGCCACCGCCATCACCGGGATGCGAACCGGAGCCATCACCGCGCTCGGCGCCCGGCACCTCGCCCCGACCGGTGCCCGGGTGCTCGGCCACGTCGGTGCGCGAGGCACCGCGTACTGGAACGTGCGGCTGGTCGCCCACGTGCTGGACCTCGACGAGGTGCGGGTGCATTCCCGCCGGGCCGAGAGCAGGGAGGCGTTTGCCGACCGGCTGCGCACCGACCTCGACGTCGCGGTCGTCGTCACCGACGACTGGGAGAGCTGCGTGCGCGGTGCCGACGTCGTGGTGGAGGCGTCCCGGCTGGTCGAGCCCGCCCCGATGCTGCGCACCGAGTGGGTGCGGCCTGGTGCGCTGGTGGTGCCGTACGGGACGATGAGCGCCGTGGAGCTGTCGCTGACCGACCTCGCCGACAAGGTGGTCGTCGACGACTGGGGCCAGTGCCGCGCGGGCCAACTGGGTGCGCTGCGCCCGCACGTGGACAGCGGCCGGCTCACCGAGCAGACGCTGCACGCCGAGCTGGCGCAGGTCGTGGCCGGGCAGCGGTCCGGCCGCGAGCGCGACGACGAGACCATCGTCTTCTGGCATCGCGGGCTGTCGCTGTCCGACATCGCCCTCGGTGCCGCGCTGCTGGCCAAGGCCGACGCTTGCGGTGTCGGGACCCGGCTGCGCTACGCATGAGCAGCCGGTGAGCGGCGCATCCGGCCCCCTCGTCGTCGGCGACCGGCCGCTGACCGCCGACGACGTGCATGCGGTCGCCGTCGGCGGCGCATCCGTCGAGTTGTCCGCGCGGGTCATCGAGCGGCTTTCGGTGGAGCGCGAGGTGGTGGACTCCGCCGTCCGCCAGCAGCTGCCCGTCTATGGCGTCACCACGGGGCTCGGCGCCCGGTCACACCTGGCCCTGGACGCCGCGGAGCTGAGAGCGATGAGCCTGCGCACCGTCCGCGGGCGGGCGTGTGCCACCGGCGACCCCCTGCCGCGAGAGGTGGTACGGGCCGCGCTGCTCGCCCGGGTGGCCGGGTTTGGCCGCGGCGGTAGCGGCGTCCGGCCGGCGGTGGCCGAGGCGGTGGTGGCTCTGCTGCGGCGCCGGGTGCACCCGGTGGTGCCGTCCACCGGGTCGCTCGGCTCGTCGGACCTGGTGCAGCTGGCGCACGTCGCCCAGGTGCTCGTCGGCGAGGGTGTTGCCGAGCTGGGCGGAGAGGTGCTCGACGCGGCCGCGGCGCTGCGCCGGGCCGGCCTCCAGCCACTGCAGCTGGAGCCGAAGGAGGGGCTGGCGCTGTGCAGCGGCAGCCCTCTGGCCGCCGGCGTCGCCGCCCTGGCCGTGCACGAGCTGATGGCTGCCCAGCGGGCGGCCGCCGTCGTGGTCGCCACGACGTTCGAGGCCTGGCGGGCAGCGACCGGTGTCTTGGACGAGCGGGTGCTGGCCCTGCGCCCGCAGCCCGGCCAGGCCGAGGCGGCGCTGCTGCTGCGCGGTGCCCTCGACGGGTCCGCGCTGCTGGTCGCCGACCGGGGCCGCCGGCTGCAGGACCCGGTGTCGATCCGTTCCGCCCCGTCGGTGCTGGGGAGCCTGGTCGCGGCCACCCACACGCTGCGCGAGGTTGTGGCGGTCGAGCTCAACGGCTCCGGCGACAACCCGGTGGTGCTCGACGGTGCGCTCGTGTCCACCGGCAACTTCCATACCCCCTACCTGGCGGTGTGCCTGGACGCCGCCGCACTGGCGGTGGCGCAGCACGCCACCTGTTCGATCGCGCGGTTGGAGCGGCTGCTCGACCCCGAGCTCAGCGGGCTGCCGCGCAACCTGTCGCGACAGGCCGCCCACGCCTCGGGCATGGCCCCGCTGCTGAAGGTCGCGCAGGCCGTCGGGGTACGCCTGCGGCACGCGGCCGCACCGATGTCGCTCGACCCGCGACCCGGTGCCGCGGGCGTCGAGGACGACGCCACCAACGCCGCCCTGAGCGCCGAACGGCTGCGCCGGGTGCTGGGCTGGCACCGCCGGGTTCTTGCGGTCGAGGCGCTCGCGGCCAGCCAGGGGATCGACCTGCTCAGCGAGCGGCCGCCTCTCGGACGTGACGTACGTCGGTTGCATGGCGCGGTGCGGGCGGTCTCGCCCGTGCTGGACGACGACCGCTCGCTCAGCGCCGACATCGAGGCCGTCGACCGGGTGCTCGCCGGGCTGTGAGTCCGGTGCAGCCTGAGGTGGCGACGGACCCGCTCCGATGCCCCCGAAGACCGCACTGAATCGGTCCTTCCAGGGCGGGTACCGTCACCCGGATGACGGCGGACCCAATCACCGCGGCGCGCGCCGAGTTCGTGCCCGACGTGACCTATCTCGACACCGCGTCGTTGGGCCTGCCGCCGCGCCGCAGCGTCGAGGCGTTGCGAGCCGCCGAGGACCGCTGGCGTGCGGGGCGGGCCGACGCGCGGGGCTACGACGAGCCGCTGGCCAATGCCCGCAAGTCGTACGCCGCGCTGGTGGGCGTCGACCCGTCGGCGGTGGCCGTCGGTAGCCAGGTCAGCGTCTTCGCCGGCCTGATCGCGGCCGCGCTGCCCGACGGCGCCGAGGTGGTCACGGTGGCGGGTGAGTTCACCAGCATGGTGTTCCCGTTCCTCGCTCAGGCGGGCCGCGGAGTGCGGGTGCGGGAGGTGCCGCTGGAGCAGCTGGCAGACCGGGTCACGCCACGCACGACGCTGGTCGCCGTGTCGGCGGTCCAGTCCGCCGACGGCCGGCTCGCCGACCTCGACGCGCTGTGCGACGCCGCCGCGGAGACCGGGGCCCGGGTGCTGCTGGACACAACCCAGGCCACCGGCTGGCTGCCGGTCGACGCGGGCCGCTTCGCCTACACCGTCGGCGGTGGCTACAAGTGGCTGCTCGCTCCGCGGGGCACCTGCTTCTTCACCGTGCAGCCGGGGCTCGGCGACGACCTGATCCCGCACACCGCTGGCTGGTATGCCGGCGACGACCGATGGTCGAGCATCTACGGCGGACCGCTGCGGCTGGCCGGCGACGCCCGTCGCTTCGACGTGTCGCCGGCGTGGCTGAGCTGGGTGGGTCAGGCACCCTCGCTGGACCTGCTGGCCGAGGTCGGCGCGAGCGCCCTGCACGAGCACGCCGTCGGTCTCGCCAACCGGTTCCGCGCAGCTCTCGACCTGCCGGTGGGTGACTCGGCCATCGTCAGCGTTGTCACGGCCGGGGACGTCGGCCCGAGGCTCGCGCGCGCCGGAGTGGTGGTGAGTGTGCGTGCGGGTCGGTTGCGGCTGTCCTTCCACGTCTACAACGGCACCGACGACGCCGACCGTGCCGCTGAGGTGCTGGTCGGGCACGTCACCGGCTAGACGCTGGTCGACGGGCGTCGACGAGGTCGTGAATGCCGAGATCGGCGATGGCTCGTCGCCGTCGGAGGTGACGAGCGCCCCGTAGTGGAGCTCGGTGAGCACTTCTGTTATCCGCGGTGACTTCCGTTACCGGCTTCGTGCTCGTTGCCGGTGCGCGGCCGCCGTGGGGGCGAGGCCCGTGAGCATTCGGATCGCCAGCACGCCCAGGACGACCTTCACCGGCCACAGCGCCAGCCGCTCCAGCAGCCCGTCGAGGCCGGGGGCCGGCAGCGCCAGGAACAGCCACGTGGCGACCGCGCAGCCGACTGCGGTCAGCAGCGTGAACGACGCCAGTGCCCGCGCTCGTGCCCACAGGGCCCAGCCGAGCAGCAGCAACGACACCGGCTGCACCAGGAACAGCGGAGCAGCCACCGCGTAGTGCAGCTCGGCATCCTCGTTGACCGGCACCAGGCCGGTGGCGACCGAGCTGAGACCTGCGAGCACCCACAGCAGCACGGCGAGGTCGACGAGCCGCCCCGCAGGCAGGGACGGACGCAGCAGCAGCGCCCCGGCCGCGAACAGCAGGCCGGTCAGCACGAACGAGGCGTTCAGCGCCGGGTGCCACGGCGAGCAGCTCGAGGTGCCGCAGGCCGTGGCGCCAAGGCCGCTGATCGTGTCGCCAGCGAGGCTGTATCCACGCGCCCTAGCCGACACCGCCAGCTCGAAGGCGATGTAGGCGGGCTGGACGAGCCACGCCAGGGCGCCGAGTCGTCGGGCCAGCTCACCGCTCGATCCGTCTCCGCCCCTGTGGTCGGTGCCCATGGACCCAGGGTTACAGAAGACGCGGCCGTTGCGACTCGTCCGGCTGAGCGTGCCCGACCCGGAGTGAGCGGCGAGCCTTCACTTCGGCGCGGCCGTGCGGGTGGCGTAGAGGCCGGCGGCCAGCAGGAGTCCCCAGATCAGGAACAGCGGGTCCCACAGGAACGCGAGCCCGATCATCGCCCGCCGATCGTACCCACCGTCGGTTTCGATGCCGCCAGCCAGCACCACGGTGGCGACGACGGTGTTCGCGCCGCCGTACAGGACCAGCAGTGCTGATCCCGGCCATGCCAACCCGCGCCACAGCCGGGGCCACCGGACCAGATCCTGGGTCGCCAACCCGGGCAGCACGGCGCCCGCAGCCTTGAGCAGCGCGATGACCGTGACACCGACGCCCGCCGCGACCGGCCGGTCACGGCCCAGGTTGACCGCCCACTGGCCGACGGTGTCCAGCAGCCAGCGGCCGCCGATCGCCCAGTACAGGCTATACCCGGCATGCACGAGGCCGGCGGCTGCGGCCCCGAGCAGCAGACGCGGACCGATCCTGCGCATCGGCAGCCTCCAAGCGGGATCGTCGACGTCAGTCCCTCGCCGCAACCACACGGATCTTCCGACAGTTGCGACCCGTGAGGCGACCGTAACGTCGCAAGATCGGGGGCCGTGGTGGCCGTCACCGGCGGATCTTCCGACGTTCGTACGCGGCGGGGTTGGCCACAACGTCGGAAGATCGCCAGACGCCGCGGGCCGTGGTGGCCGTCACCGGCGGATCTTCCGACGTTCGTACGCGGCGGGGTTGGCCACAACGTCGGAAGATCGCCAGGGGTGGTGCGGGAGGCCGGGGGCGGCGACCGAATCACCCCCACCCCCCAGGGAACAAGACACGGCTCAGTAGAGTTGAGCCAAGCAGACTCAAGGTCTGGCCAAGGGCCCGATCACGACTGACAACGACACACCCAACGTACTCAGGAGGAACCCCCATGGCTCGAGCTGTCGGCATCGACCTCGGCACCACCAACTCCGTCGTCGCCGTCCTCGAGGGCGGCGAGCCCACGGTCATCGCGAACGCCGAGGGCCAGCGCACGACCCCCTCGGTCGTCGCCTTCGCGAAGAACGGCGAGGTGCTCGTCGGTGAGGTCGCCAAGCGCCAGGCGGTCACGAACGTGGACCGCACCATCCGCTCGGTGAAGCGGCACATGGGCAGCGACTGGTCGCAGACCCTCGACGAAAAGACCTTCACCGCCCAGCAGATCTCCGCGTTTGTGCTGCAGAAGCTCAAGCGCGACGCGGAGGCGTACCTCGGCGAGCCGGTCACCGACGCGGTCATCACCGTGCCGGCGTACTTCTCCGATGCCCAGCGCCAGGCCACCAAGGAGGCTGGCGAGATCGCCGGCATGACCGTGCAGCGGATCGTCAACGAGCCGACCGCTGCGGCGCTCGCGTACGGGCTCGACAAGGGCGAGACCGACCAGACCATCCTCGTCTTCGACCTCGGCGGCGGCACCTTCGACGTGTCGCTGCTCGAGATCGGCGAGGGCGTGGTCGAAGTCAAGGCGACCTCCGGTGACAACCACCTCGGCGGTGACGACTGGGACCAGAAGGTCGTCGACTGGCTGGTCGAGCGATTCAAGAGCGGGAACGGCATCGACCTGACCAAGGACAAGATGGCCATGCAGCGGGTCCGCGAGGCTGCCGAGAAGGCCAAGATCGAGCTGTCCAGCAGCCAGCAGACCTCGATCAACCTGCCCTACATCACCGTGGACGCGGAGAAGAACCCGCTGTTCCTCGACGAGACGCTGACCCGTGCCGACTTCCAGCGGATCACCACCGACCTGCTCGAGCGCACCAAGCAGCCGTTCCGCAACGTGATCAAGGACGCCAGCATCGACACGGCCAAGATCGACCACGTCGTGCTGGTCGGCGGCTCCACCCGGATGCCCGCCGTCGCTGACGTCGTGCGCGAGCTCACCGGCGGCAAGCAGCCCAACAAGGGCGTCAACCCCGACGAGGTGGTGGCCATCGGCGCCGCCATCCAGGCCGGCGTGCTGAAGGGCGAGGTCAC
>JBBSNM010000062.1:0-16528 GCA_038232655.1 Propionibacteriales bacterium
CGGGAACGGCGGTGGCGGGAACGGCGGTGGCGGGAACGGCGGTGGCGGGAACGGCGGTGGCGGGAACGGCACCGACACCGAACAAGCGCTCAGGCTGCTCGTCCGGGCGGACCGGGTCTACGCCAGGGCCCAGGCTGCCTTACAGGACAGCGATCTCACCGGATACCAGGAGGGCATCGAGCGGTTCGAAGCGCTGGTGGACCGGGCCGCTCGCCTGCTGGAGGGGTCGGTGGACCAGCCGGCCGCCGACGGATAGGGCGCCGGATTTGAACGCCTGACTCCTCACGGTCTACAGTGACGGTCGCGACGCGGGGTGGAGCAGCTCGGTAGCTCGCTGGGCTCATAACCCAGAGGTCGCAGGTTCAAATCCTGCCCCCGCTACCAAAGAAGTCGAGGTCAGACGTCGTCTGGCCTCGACTTTCATTTGGGTGCGGCTCTCCTGAAGTGACGTCCGGGCGCGCTGGCTAGTGGTCGTCTGATTCGTGCGTTGCGGCGCGTCAATCCATGGCTTCTGGTGGGCGTTACGTTCTCCTTGTCTGTAGTTGATGGCGACTACAGGGAGGCCATAGGATGACCTGCATCGTCAATCGATCCGAACTATTGATGCTGCCCGGCACGGTGAGCACGTTCCGGCGCCGGTGCGGCAAGCCCACCTGCCGCTGCGCCGGTGGGGAGCCGCATGAGAGTCCCGCGCTGGTGTTCACCGAGGGGGGCCGGACCAAGACCGTGACGCTGGCCGGGGCCGAGGTCGCCGAGGTCGAGGCGGCGGTGGCCCGTTACGCACAGGCCAGGGCGGAGCTGGAGCAGCAGGCCGCGGCTGGGATCGCCGGATTGCGCGCGCGCCGTGCGCAGAGTCGTCGTGGGCGGGCCCGGTGATCGCCGAGCAGAGCGATCCGGGGTTCGCCGGGTCGCGGGAATGCTTCGCTGAGGTGGTGGACTGGCTCGACGGCGCCAAGGCAGGTGAACTCGAGCACGCCGAACTCGAGGACCACCTCGAGGTCGCCGGACGCGATCTGATGCGGCGGTTGCTCCAAGACCATCTGGACCTGCGTGCGCAGCGAGAAGCCCGCCTGGCCGAGGTGGTCGATGTCCACGGGGTGCGCCACGGCACGGTCGAGGACGGACACATCCGCGGGTTGGGCGCGGACGGACAGGATGAGGGCGGCGAGCCGTGGCCGCCTACTACCCTCCCTTGACTCTCCCCATAACTGAGAGATATCTTTCAGTTATGCGTAGTGAAGGGCCGGCCCTACTTCCGGTGTTCCGGTCGCAGCACCAAGCGGAGCTGCTCGTGTGGCTCCTATTGCACCCCGACCGTGAGTACGGCGTGAGCGACCTCGCCGACCGGCTCGGCGTGCCACTGTCGACCCTGCACCGTGAGGTGGTTCGCCTCGACGAGGCCGGTCTGATCACCAGCCGCACACTCGGCCGGAACAGGCTCGTGCGCGCCAACGCCGGGCACCCTGCGGGGCCCGCCCTGACCCAGCTCCTTGAGGTCACCTTCGGACCCAAGGTCGTGATCGCTGAGGAGTTCGCCATCACCGGCGCCGAGCAGGTAGTGATTTTCGGATCGTGGGCGGCTCGGTACGCAGGTCAGGCTGGTCGGCCCCCGCACGACGTCGATGTGCTCGTGGTCGGCAAGCTCGACCGCGCCGACGTATACGAGGCCGCGGACCGCGCGCAGACCCGGCTTGGCCTCGACGTGAACCCGGTCGTTCGCTCTGTGCAGCAGTGGGAGGACCCTGCTGACGCGCTGGTCGCGCAGATCAAGGCGTCAGCGTTCGTCGTGGTGCTCGATCGAGCTGGGCTGGTGGATGCCTGATGGCCCGGTGGAAGAGGGGCGAGGCCGAGGTCGAAGGGCTCATCGCGGCAGGCGACCTGCAGAAGCTCACCGGAGACGCAGCCAACGGCGAGCGACTCATGGAGAAGGCGACCATCACGCTGGAGACAGCTCGGACTGCCATCGAGCGAGATCCCGACTCGGCATTCGTCCTCGCGTACGACGCGGCTCGCCAAGCATTGACCCGGCTGCTGGCTCATCAGGGCCTGCGTCCGACCACGAAGGGCGGCCACTACGCCGTCGAGCAAACCGTCCGGGCGCAGTTCGGACCCGGCTTCCGCCAGTTCGGTGCCCTCCGGCGCAGGCGGAACGAGCTGGAATACCCCGAGCGTCCCGGTGACGATGCCACGACCGACGAGGCGAGCGAAGCCGTAGGGAACGCGCCTCCACGGCGGCATGGCCAGGCGTTGGTACGGTCACCCGATGCGCTACCGGACTCTGGGCAACAGCGGCTGTGCGGTCTCCTCCCTGGCCCTGGGGACGATGACCTTCGGCGCCGAGAGCGACGAGGCGGAGTCGTACGACGTGCTGGACCGGTTCGTGGCGGCTGGCGGCACGTTGGTCGACACCGCCGACGTCTACTCCGCCGGCGTCTCGGAGCAGATCATCGGCCGCTGGTTGCGAAACCGGCCCGCCGAGGTGACCGAGCCGGTGGTGCTGGCGACCAAGGGCCGCTTCCCCATGAGCGACGCGCCCAACGGCAGCGGGCTGTCCCGGCGGCATCTGGTGCGCGCGCTGGACGCCTCGCTGAGGCGGCTGGGGGTGGACAGCGTCGACCTGTACCAAGTGCACGCCTTCGACCCGCGGACGCCGCTGGAGGAGACGCTGCGTACCCTCGACGACTTCGTCGCGGCCGGCAAGATCGGCTACTACGGGCTGTCCAACTTCACCGGCTGGCAGCTGACCAAGGCCGTCCACCTGGCGCGCGCGCTCGGTGTGGCCGAGCCGGTGACCCTGCAGCCGCAGTACAGCCTGATCGTCCGCGAGATCGAGTGGGAGATCGTGCCCGCGGCCCAAGACGCGGGGATCGGGTTGCTGCCGTGGAGCCCGCTGGGTGGCGGCTGGCTGTCGGGCAAGTACCGGCGCGACCAGCGGCCGGCCGGCGACACCCGCCTCGGCGCCGACCCCCAGCGGGGCATGGAGGCGTGGGAGCGCCGCGGCACCGAGCGCACCTGGCGCATCGTTGACGCCGTGCAGCGGGTGGCCGACGAGCGGGGCGTGTCGATGGCCGAGGTCGCGCTGTCCTGGGTCACCGACCGACCGTCGGTCACCGCGACCATCCTGGGCGCCCGGACCGTCGAGCAGCTGGAGTCCAACCTGAGCTCGGACGACCTGCGGCTGTCCGCAGCGGAGACGGCCGCCCTCGACGAGGCCAGCGACCTCGGCGCCAGCGACTACCCGTACGGCCCGATGGGGATCGAGCAGCGCAACCGCGACCTCGGGGGCGGCTGACCGCCGACCTGTCACGAGCCAGTTCGAGCGGCACCTGGTCCCTCGCGGTGTGAGCCCGGCGAGCAGGAGTGACGGTGCCGTCCGCCCTGACCGTCCGCCGCTGCAGGGGCGTCCGTTGGAGCGTTGCTGGCCCGCCGTCGCAGGGTGTATACCGACAGTCAGACGTGTGGAAGGGAGCGCGGTGGACAACCAGGTGATGGTGCGGCTGTCCGAGGGTGGTGCCGACGCGCAACGTCTCGAAGAGTTGACGCTGTCCTTGCGGCGGGAACTGCTCGAGCTGGACGTCGAGGACGTCGAGTTGCCGCGTGGCGGCACTGCCCCCGCGGGCTCCCGCGCCCTGGACGTCGCGGCGGTCGGGGCGCTCCTGGTGACCTTGACCTCGTCGGCTCGGACGGTCACCAGTGTCGTGGACACCGTGCGACGGTGGCTGGCACGTTCCCCGCGGGGGCGCACGGTGGAGCTGACCATCGGCGACAGGAGCCTGCGGCTCGAGGGGGCCTCGCGCGAGCAGCAAGAACGGCTGGTGGAGCAGTTCTTGCGCTCCGTCGATGGGACGTGAGCGGTGGCGGATAGCCGGCTTGCCCTGGTCGTTGCGACCGACCGCTACGACGATCCCACGCTGCACGGGCTGGCCGCTCCGGCCGCGGACGCCGACGCGCTGGTGGAGGTTCTCGGTGATCCAGACCGGGGCGGTTTCGATGTCGACGTGCTTCACAACGCCACCTCCTGGGTCGTCGCCGAGCACGTGGAGACGCTATTGGGCGACCGGCATAGGTCGGACCTGGTGCTGCTGCACTTCTCCTGCCATGGACTCAAGGATGAGGCTGGAGAGCTCTTCCTCGCGGCCAGCAACACCCGGCCGACCCTGCTCGCATCGACGGCGGTGGATTCCTCCCTGGTCAACCGGCTGATGCGACGCAGCCGGGCCCAGCGAATAGTCCTGCTGCTCGACTGCTGTTACGGCGGAGCCTTCGAGCGCGGCGCGGTGTCGCGCGCCGACGACGACGTGCATGTCGGTGACCAGTTCGCGCAGGGTTCTCTCGGTGGCGGCCGGGGCCGGGTCGTGATCACCGCGTCGAGCGCGATGGAGTACGCCCTGGAGGGCGCCGACCTGACCGCCGGCGGCCGACCTGCGCCCTCGCTGTTCACCGGCGCGCTGGTCGAGGGATTGCGCAGTGGCGAAGCCGACCGTGACCAGGATGGGCAGATCGGTCTCGACGAGCTCTACGAGTACGTGTACGACAGGGTGCAGGAGCAGACGCCCAACCAGACGCCGAGCCGCTGGGTGTTCGGCCTGCAGGGCGACTTGTTCATCGCCCGCAACCCGCGGCGGCGCATCCTTGCAGCACCGTTGTCTACCGACATCCAAGAACTGGCGGCGCACCCCACGGCTGGCGTACGTATCGGCGCGGTCCACGAGCTGGCCGGAATCGCCGCTGGCGTGGACCTGTCGCAGGCGGCGGGGGCGGCGGTCTTGCTGCGCCAGCTGTGCAACGACGACAGCCGGCGGGTCGCGCAGGCGGCGGCTGAAGTGCTCGACAGCCTCGCCCCCCGACCCGCCAGCTGTTGGCTCGACCTCGGCCGCATCCCCGTGGGCACCGCTTCGACGGCCGAGGAGCTCGAGATCGGGTCCAGCCCGCTCACCCTCGCCTCATTGGTCGAGACGTCGGGTCCGCAGCTGCGGGCGCAGCTGCAGGGAACCGCGCTGCAGGTCGAGGTCACCCCGGCCGACAGCGGACCGCTACGTGGTTGGGTGAAGCTGTCAGGTGCGGCTGGTGAGGCCCACATCGACGTCGTCGCCGAGGCGGTCGAGACGGCAGACGCTGCCAAGGTGCAGACGGACTCCGCACCAGCACGGCTGCCGTGGAGCGCGCCGATGGAGGCGGCACCCACCCCGTCGACGCAAACCCTGCCGCCAACCCCGCCGCCGGCTGTCCCGCTGGTACCGCTCGGACCCGTGGGACTGAACCGACCGAGTCTGGTGTTGGTCGGCCTGCTGGTGCTCGCGGGTGCCGTCGCGACAGCCGGCGCGAACCTGCTGCCGACCGAGTACGAGGGCTTTGTCGCCGTGGGCAGTGTCAAGGCGTCCTGGTGGCTGTACGTGCCCGCGACCGCGACCGCCCTCGCATTGGTTGGGCTGAGCACGGCGAGACCCAGCCTCGTGTCCGTGGCGGTGGGCGTGGTGGCGGGGGTTGCGGCCTGGGCGGGCTCTTTCTGGTTCAAGATGAGTGTCGCGGGCCTGAGCAAGCTCGGCCCCGAGGCCACGATCCAGGGCTGGCTGAACACCGGACTGTGGGCGCAGCTCGTCGCCTTCTTGTTGCTGGGGGTCGCCGTCGTCATGGTGGTCGCTGGCTCGGCTGACCTGCGCGCCCCGGTGACGGTGGCACGCAGCGGGTGGTCCCTGTTAGCCGGCGGACTCGTGCTGAGCGGAGCGGCGCTGACCACGGTGGATGCCTTCACCCGCGCGGAGAGCCAGGGTCGCCCGCGAGTGACAGCGCTCGCCGCAGCCATCCTGGTGGTGTGCGTGCCTGTCGCGGTGACCGCGCTGGGCATGCAGCAGCGACGTGCGGTGTTGGCCGCCGCGACCACGCTCCTGCTGCTCATCGGTGGCCGGGACGTTTTCCTGCTGCTGAGTGGTGAGCTGACCCCGCACCTGGCGTCGACCGTGGGCGGCTCCGTCGTGGTGTTGCTGGGGTGCTTCGTCGGGCAGGGACGGTTGCGCGAGACGGCAGACCAGCCGACCAGGACCCATCCGCCGGATCGACTCTCGGCCACGTAAGACAGCGGTCCGCCGCGGTTGCGTGCCACACGGGCTGGCGCGCGCGCTCGGTGTGGCCGAGCCGGTGACCCTGCAGCGGCAGTACAGCCTCATCGTCCGCGAGATCGAGTGGGAGATCGTGCCGGCAGCCCAAGACGCCGGGATCGGGCTGCTGCCGTGGAGCCCGCTGGGGAGCGGCTGGCTGTCGGGCAAGTACCGCGTGACCAGCGGCCGGCCGGCGACACCCGCCTCGGCGCCGACCCCGACCGGGGCATGAGGGTAGCGGGCCACTGCTCTACCGCTGGTGGACAACTTCGGTGATCAGCGCCGCCAGACCGATGGTGGACGACGTCTCGTGCTGCGGGAGCGGGCCGGCGGGGTCCACGCTGTGGCCGGGCCGGCGCAACCGCACCACTGCCACCCCCGCCTCCAGCGCGCCGCGCACGTCACGCGCCGAGCTGGCGACGTGCACGAATCGACCCAGCAGCCGACCCGCCTCGGCATACATCCGGGCCGCCGGCTTATAGGCACGAACACGCTCCGAGGCGACGACCGCGGTCGGATCGACCGGCAGCGTGCGCACTCGGGTCAGGGCCAGCAGGTCCTCGTCGATGTTCGACAACACCCCCAGCCGGCAGTGGCCGGACAGCTCGGCGAGGCCCTCCTCGACATCGGGCCACAGCGGCCAGTCCGCCATCGACGCCAGCAGTGCGCGGGTGTCCGTCGCCGGCTCACCCTGCAGGTCGAGCTGCGCATAGGTGGCGGCAAGCGCCGTCTCCGCGAGCTCGGTGTACGGCAGCCACGATTGCACCTCGCGGTGCGCGCTCTTGTTCAGCGCGTCCCAGCGGTCGTACACCGCACGTCCGCTCACCGCCCAGCCACGCTCACCAGCCCACCCGTCCAACGTCTGTGCGGCGCCGTGCCGCGAGTCGACCAGGGCACTGAAGACGTCAAAGGTCACGAGTGGCGGCGCGGGCATGGTCGACCTGGCAGCCGCGCTCAGAACAGCAGGCCGGGCAGCCAGGTGACAATGCCGGGGAACACCGACATCAAGAAGATCGAAAACGCGAGCACCCCGACATACGGCAGGGTGCCCAGCACGATGTCCTTCAGCGAGATGTCGGGCGCGATCCCCTTGAGGACGAACAGGTTCAGCCCCACCGGTGGGGTGATCAGACCGATCTCCATGTTCACCGTCATGAGCACTCCGAACCAGATCGGGTCGAATCCCAGTGCGGTGATCAGCGGGAACAGCACCGGCGTCACCATCACGATGATGCCCACCGGCGGCAGGAACATGCCGAGCACCAGCAGCACGAGGTTGATGACCAGCAGCACCAGCCACTTGTTGATCTCCAGCTCGGTTACCATGAGGGCGAGCTCTTGCGGGACCGACAAGAACGCCAGCACGGTGCCGATCACGGCAGAGAACGTCGTGATCATCAAGATCATCGTGCTCTGGTTGGTGGCGTCGAGCAGGCTGTGACCCAGGCCCCGCAGCGTGATCCCGCGGTAGGCGATGGCGATCAGCACCAGCACGACGAGCACGCCGACCGCGGCGGCCTCGCTGGGAGTGGCCACGCCCGCATACAACGTGTACAAGATCGCGCCGATGATGGACAGGAACGGCAACACCTTGAGCAGTGAGCGCACCCGGTCGCCCCACGTGTAGGCGGGTGCGGTGTAGGCGCTCGGATCAGCACCGGCGCCGGCGCCCGCTGCCGTCGAGCCGCCCGCTCCGCGGTCGGTGCCGGCGCCGCGGGCCACCAGGTCGCGCTGGGGACTCGAGGCACGCTGTCGTCGGCCCTCGAGCGTCGTGGCGACGAAGATCCACGCGCAGAACAGAACCGTGATCATGATGCCGGGAACGACGCCGCCGGCGAACAGCTGGCCGATCGACTGCTCGGCGGCGATGCCGTACAGGATGAGGGTGATGCTCGGTGGGATGAGGATCCCCAGCGTGCCCCCGGCTGCCACGGCGCCGGTCGCGATCCGCGCGGAGACACCGCGCGACTGCATCTCCGGCACGGCGACCCGGCCGATGGCCGCCGCGGTCGCCGGGCTGGAGCCGGTCAGTGCGGCGAACAGGGCGGCGGCCACGACGCTGCTCATCCCCAGCCCGCCGCGGATGCGCGACAGCCACGCCTCACCGGCCTCGAACAGGTGCTTGCTGGCGGTGGAGCCGCCGAAGATGTTTCCCATCAAGATGAACAGCGGGATGGCCAGCAGGGCGAAGTCGTTGAGGGAGTCGAAGACCAGCTTGGCGAAGATGTCGAGCTGGGCGGGGTCGAGGAACAACACGATGGACGCGAGCGCCGTGAGGCCCAGAGCGAAGGCGATGGGCATGCCGGTCATGAACAGCACCAGGGCGATCAGCCCGATGACGCCGCCGGTGGCGAGCGGGCCCATCAGCGCGACCTATCTGGCTCGTCGTGCACCGGTTCGTCGGCCAGCGGGTTGTGTTGCTCGGTCACGGCCAAGGCGGTCTCGACCGGGATGCTGCCCGCGAGCGCGCGGCCGGCCTCGACGATGAAGAACACGTACTGCAGGGCCACCAGGACCATGCCGATGGGCAGGATCGCGTAGACGACGTCCAGCGGTGCCCGGAAGGCGGTGGGGCTCTTGAAGCCGCCCTCGTAGGCCTCGTACCACAGCGCGGTGCCCTTCCAGAAGACGGCCGTGATCACCACCAGCGACAGCAGTGACGTCACGATGGTGGCGGCCAGCCGGCCGCGCGGCGGGAGCCGGTCGGTCAGCACGCTGACGCCGACGTGGGCGTGGTGCTTGAGGCCGTACGCCGCTCCCCAGAACGTCACCACGAGCAGCAGGTAGATGCTGACCTCGGTCTGCCACACGGTCGCCAGGCCGAAGAAGTACCGCGACGCGACGCCGTGCAGCATGACCAGCGTGGCGGCGACCAGCGCGGCGGCGCTGACGTAGCCCGCTGCCTCCGACAGCGCATTCACCCAGCGGAACGACAGGGCGTACCTCAGCGCTGACATGTGTTCTCCACGGGTCGTGGGCGGGTCCCTCGTCGTCGCGGGCCGTGCTACTCCGACGCCTTCTTGGCCAGCTCCAGCAGCTCGTCCCCGCCCTCGACCTTCTTGGCGAAGTCGGCCCACACGTCCTCGGCCAGGGTCTGCCACTCCTTGAACGCCGCCTCGTCCATGGCGGTGACCTCCACGCCGGCGTCGGCGAAGATCTTCTCGACCCGGGCGTCGTCCTCCTCCGCGGCCTCGTAGGCGAAGTCCTGCAGCTCCTCGCCGGCTTCCTGCAGCGCGGTCTGCTGCTCCGAGCTGAGCTTGTCCCAGGCGGAGTTGCTGATGATCAGCGGCTCGAACATGAACCAGAACGTGTAGCCGTTGGTCGGGCTGGTGAACGACTTCACCTGCTCCTGGAGGTTGTAGGAGGCGAACGACCCCGTCGAGGTCACCGCCGCGTCCAAGACACCGGTCTGCATGGCGCTGTAGATCTCCGACGACGGCAGGCTGCTGATCCCGGCGCCCGCGCTCTTGAGCATCTCCTCGACGTACGAGCCCGCCGCGCGCATCTTCATGCCGTCGCTGATGTCGTCCGGCACGACGATGGGCTCACCCTTCGAGCCGATTGCACCGGCGTTCCAGACCCAGGTGAGGACGCGGACCCCGTTCTCCTGGGTGATCTCGTCGATGCGCTTGCCGATCTCGGCGTCCTGCCACTTCTGGGCCTCGGCGTGGCTGCGCGGCAGCGTCGGCATCAACGTGATGCTGAACTCAGGGACACGCCCGGATGCGTAGTCGAGCGGGAACACCGACAGGTCGATCGCGCCGCTCTGCATCGAGTCGTACTGCTCGGTCGGCTCGCTGAGGGTGGCGTTCGGGAACACCTTGACCTGCACCGACCCGCCGGTCTTCTCGTCGACAGCGTCGGCGAAGCGTTGGGCGATCACCGAGCGGAAGTCACCCTCGTCACCCTGCGGGGCGGGCCACTGGTGCGAGAGCCGCAGCGTCTGGGTCTCGTCCTCGCCGCCACCACTATCCGAGCCCTCGCCCCCGCCGCCACCGCCGCAGGCGGCCAGCACCAGGGCCGTCGCCGTCAAGGCGCCGATGAGTGTTCTCCGGGAGTTGCGCAAGGTCGCCTTCATGGGTTCTCCTCCTCGAGACCGACAGGCGGTGGCCGCATCCGAAATGAGTCAGCGGACCAGTGACTAGTCCAATGGCCCAGAGTCTGGCCCTGCCCGGCCCGCCCGTCAACGGATATTGTCGCTGACCCCACCTCCTGTTGTCGACAAGTCAGCGGTGGAGGTCCGGGTCGCCGCGCAACAGCGCGACGTCGGAGACGATGTCGAGGTGGTCGCGCATGGCGGCGGCCGCGCCGGCGGCGTCGCCTGCGCGGATGGCCTCGGCGATCGCGCGGTGACCCTCCAGGAACGCCTGTGGTCGACCCGGCTGCGACAGGGACTCGATCCTGGACTCCAGCACGGCGGGCGCGATCTCGGCCATGAGATCGGCCAGCAGTCCGGAGTGGCCGGCACGGGTGACCGCGACGTGGAACGTCTCGTCGCCGGCCGCGCCGCGCGCACCGTCGGCGATCTCGTCGGCCATCTGCAACAAGGCCGCGTCGATGCGGACCAGGTCGTCTGCGGTGCGGCGCTGGGCCGCCAGCTCGG
This sequence comes from Propionibacteriales bacterium, assembly GCA_038232655.1. GTDB lineage: Bacteria > Actinomycetota > Actinomycetes > Propionibacteriales > Nocardioidaceae > JACCVL01. Next base: position 10,699 of record JBBSNM010000062.1, read on the forward strand.
CCAGCTTGACCTCGAGCGCGTACCGCGCCTCGATGATCTCTGGCAACCGCCGGCGCCGAGACCGCAGCGTGGCCACCACCTGGGTGCTCAGCGGCCGCTGTGCGAGCACCGCTCCGTCGCCGTGCCGGACCTCAACGATGCCCTGCACCTCGAGCGCAACCAGCGCCTGGCTCACCGACGCACGACTCACCGCGAGCCGGGCGGCCAGCTCCCGCTCCGGAGGCAGCCGGTCACCAGTGCGCAGTCCCTCGGCGTCGATGAACGCCATGAGCTTTTCCACCAGCTGGAGGTAGAGGCGCTGCCGTGGCATCGGCCGCAGCGATCCCGGCTGGGACGGTGAGGTGCTGCTGGCCACGTTGACCATCCTCTCTGCTCGAACGCCGGCCGGCCGGTTGCGCCGAGTTGCTGTTGTCCTAGAGGCTAGGCCACCAGTCCTAATGGAGGCCTCATGAGCCGACCCCTCGACGGTCTCGTCGTCATTGACCTGTCTCGTGCACTGGCCGGGCCGCACGCCGCGATGATGCTCGGCGACCTCGGTGCGCGGGTGATCAAGGTGGAGTCGCCGGGCACCGGCGACGACACCCGCGGCTGGGGCCCACCGTTCGTCGGCCCGGAAGAAGCACGCGAGTCAACGTACTTCTTGTCCTGCAACCGCAACAAGGAGTCGATCGCCCTCGACCTCAAGAGCGCCGACGGCCACACGACGCTTGCGCGGCTCTTGCAGCACGCCGACGTGCTCGTGGAGAACTTCCGTACCGGGGTGCTGGACCGCCTCGGGTTCTCGATGGAGCGCCTTGCCGAGCTCAACCCGAGACTGGTGGTCCTGTCGATCACCGGGTTCGGTCATGACGGGCCGGAGGGCGGGCGAGCCGGCTACGACCAGATCGCACAGGGGGAGGCGGGCCTGATGTCGCTGACCGGGACGTCGCCGGAGGAGCCGACGCGGGTCGGCGTCCCCATCGGTGACCTGCTGGCGGGGATGTACGGCGCCTTCGGGGTCGTGTCCGCCCTGCACGAACGGCAGCGCACCGGGCGCGGCCGGGTGGTCCGCACCAGCCTGCTGGCGGCCATCGTCGGCGTGCACGCCTTCCAGGGCACACGCTGGACGGTCGCGCACGAGGTGCCCGCCTCGAGCGGCAACCACCATCCCTCCATCGCGCCGTACGGGTTGTTCCACTGTGCCGACGGCACCCTCCAGATCTCCGTGGGCAGCGAGGTGCTGTGGCGGCGGTTCGCCCCCGCCTTCGACCTGCCGCTCGACGACCCGGGCTTTGCCACCAACTCGGCACGGGTCGGCAACCGCGAAGAGGTGATCGCGGCCGTCGAGCGCGCGTTCGCCGACCACCGGTTGGCGGACCTGTTGCCGCTGCTGGCCGAGATCGGGATCCCGGCCGGTGAGGTCCGCTCGCTCGACCGGGTCTACGACTGGGAGCAGACCCGTTCGCAGGGTCTGCTCGTCGACGTCGACCACGCGACGCTGGGACCGATATCGCTGCCGGGCCCGCCGCTGCGCCTCGACGACGGCTTCCTCGACGAGCATCTCGCCCCGCCCGCCCTGGACCAGCACGGTGACAGCGTCCGGGCCTGGCTCGACGAGGTCGAGGGCGGCGACCCGGTCGGATGAGCCGGCGTACGGGCGCTCGCGAGCTCCTTCAGCTCGTGCTGGACCCCGGCAGCTGGACCAGCTGGGACGAGCCGGCCACCGCACCCGGTCGGTGCACGCCCGCCTACGCCGCGGAGTTGGTGGCTGCACGGGAACGCACCGGCCTGGACGAGGCACTGATCACCGGTGCCGGTGACATCCAGGGACGCCATGTCGCTGTCATCGCCTGCGAGTTCGACTTCCTGGCCGGTTCCATCGGCGTTGCCGCTGCGGAACGGCTGGTGCGCGCGATCAACCGTGCGACAACAGCGGGTCTGGCCCGGTCCAGGCGGCCGGAACGGCCCAGCGCGCGGGCCCTGCTGAAGGTCGGCGCGAACACCGTGACACCGCTGCACGGTACCGGTGAGGGGGAGAGCGGCGGGCTGCTGATCGCGCTGGCGAAGTTCGGTCCCCGCGCCGTGTCTCGTCGTCGCGCAGGACCGTCGCCGCGAGCAGTCCGGCACCCTGGTCGACCCGGCTGCGCTACGGGAGGCGCGCCGAGGGATACGACTGGCCGAAGAGCTGGGCCTGCCGCTGGTGACGGTCATCGACACCTCCGGCCCGCTACCGCCGGCTCGGGCTGGCCTGACCCCTTGGCCGCCCGCTCCAGCCGCTCCTTCCGCGACGCGATGTAGTGCGCCAGCGACGGCCGCGTGAGGAACAGCGACCCGGAGGTGTTCAAGACATTGGGGTCCAGTGGCTCCGGCGCGCCGCTCGCCGCACCGTAGAGAACCATCGTGCCGCGCGGTCGCAGGCTGTCGATGCTGGCTCGAAACGTCCACTTTCCCACCCCGTCGTACACGACGGCGACGCCCTCGCCGTCGGTGAGCCGGCGGACCTCGGCTGCGATGTCCACCTCGCCGTACACGATGACCTCCGCGGCTCCCGCTGACTTGGCGAGCTCCGCCTTGGCTGGGGTCGAGGCCGTCGCGATGACCCGGGCACCCTACGCGGCCGCGACCTGCGTGAGGAGCAGGCCGACCCCGCCGGCCGCGGTTTCCTCGTCGATGTCCGGCGGGACGGGAACCAGGCGGGCTGCCGGCACCAGGACCTGCTGGGCGTACCCGGCGCCGGGCACCATCGCCCACGTGACGCGGTCGCCGACTGCGAACTGGTCGACGTCGGCTCCGACCTCGCGGACGACGCCGGCGCCCTCGGATCCTGCGATGAAGGGCGTCGGCAGCGGGTACTTGCCCGTCCGGTGGTACACGTCGATGTAGTTGACGCCGGCCGCCGACACGTCCACGCCCACCTCGGCCGGACCCGGCGATGGTGTGGGGATGTCCTCGAGCACCAGGGCCTCCGGGCCTCCGGTGCTGTGCACCACTGCGGCATCCATGTCGGCCCCTACTGTGCCATCGCTTGGTCGCCGCCGACCTGCGGCGCTGGGGAGGGCAACCGCTGGCTGGTGGCGTCCGGGGTGGGACGCGGGGCAGGCGCCATCGTGACCTCTCCACTCAGGAGCCGTCCGGCGTCGGGAACCTTCGGTTGCAGGCCAAGCTCGGTGAGGATGGTGAAGACCGTCGCGGTCGCCGCCGAGAGCACCGGCAGGCCCGCCTCGTCCTCCACTGGTTGGATCGACGAAAGCGACGGCATCTGTACGCAGGCCGACAGCACCAGCGCGTCCGCTCCGGCCGTGTCCACCTTGCGCCAGTGGTCGCGGAGTTCGGCGGGATCGAGCCTGGCCACCGCCAGGTTGTCCGACACCTCGAGGCTGAGCGCGTCGACGACCTCGACCCCGGCGTCCTCGATGTAGTCCGCGACCAGCTTGGTGAGTGGCTTCATGTACGGCGTGACCATGGCGATGCGACGGGCCCCCAACGCCTCCAGTCCGCGTAGCAGCGCGCCCGCGCTCGAGACGACGGGGCAGTTCAGCCCCTCGCCCTCGAGCACGCCGGCTATCTGCGCCTCGGCGTGGCAGTGGTAGCCGGCGCCCTGAGCCATGATCGCGACCAGGCACGCCGAAGCAACCACGTCCGGCCGCGCGTCGGCGAGCTCCAACGATGCGCGCTCGGTCTGCGCGTTCATCCGCTGCAGCTCCTCGGGCGTGACGTGCTTCATCCGCATGCGGCTGGAGTGGAACACGAAGCGCTCGTCCGGCACCGCGCGTTCGCGCTCGTGCAGCATCCGGGGGAGCTCGGTCTCCATGGTGAGGTTTGAGCTGGGCACCACCAGGCCCACGTGATGGTCGGTCATGTCAGGCTCCGCACGTCGTCGCTGCCACTGGGACATCTCGACCTTGGCGCGATTCGTCACGCGCAGCAAGCGGGTCGGCGACGGCACGCCAATCGCAGTCGAGCGCATCACCGACGTGGCACTGCGTGCGCCACGTCGCCTGACAGGGGCCGTTGACTCGACTTCAGTGGTCACTGGCGACAAGAATCCGTGCGCCTGAGTTGTCGTACGTGACCAGTGCGGCCGGCATCGTCGCCGGTGCGGACCCACCTGCCTCGGGTTCGCAGCGCAGCAGGAAGCCGCCGCGGCAGCCGGCTCGGTTCAGCCGGGCGTTCCTCCCGGGACCCGCTGCAGCCCAGCACGGACCGCGGCGACCGCGTCGTCGACCGGCGGCACCCTCCCCGCGCTGACCACCACGCCGTCCACCACGATGGAGGCCGGCGTGGTCGCGCGGTTGACCTGGCGGGCGACCTCCGCCCAGCCGCAGCCGCTGGTACGGGCGTCCCGCGCCACGGCGGGGACCAGCCAGGCCCAGTTGCGGCCGTCCACCACGGTGACGTCGACGTCGGGGAACTGTTCGCGCAGCGCCCGGTAGACCGCGCCCATGTCCTCCATCTGCTCGCGTGCATCGGCGTAGTCGTCGCCGCTGGCCAGGTCGGTGGTGACCCCGCCGAGGCGGCCACAGCAGCCGGACCCACCCATCTGCTCGTCCCACTGGCGGACCAGCAGCACCCGGTGCGACCGGGTCGGACCCTGGGCGTCGACCCTCGAGCCACTCATCAGCGCGGCCGTTCGGAGTCGGTGTCGGAGCGGCTCGGCTCGGTGTCTGCCGGGGTGCCCTTCATCTCGGCGCGGGCCCGCAGCAGCGCGGTGGCGGCCTCGACGATCAGCCACATCGCGCAGAAGAAGATAATCAGGTTCAGCGGCGCGAGCACCCATTCGCCGGCCTGCACGAAGTTGCGCAGGTTGAGCAGCAGCGCCCATGTCGTCATGGCCAGCAGGCCCACCAGCGGGACGAGCACGGCGATCGGGTTGCGCCCGCTGCGCACCACCCACACCGCCACCACCGCGAGCGCCAAACCTGCGGTGAGCTGGTTGGTGGTGCCGAACAGCTGCCACAGCACACCGAAGGTGTAGCCCGCCTCGCCGCCACCGGGCAGCAACGCCAGGATCAACGGGATCCCGACCGCGACCGCGGTGGCCAGCGTCAGGTTGCGCTGCAGCGGCCGGAAGCCGGCCGTCTCGGCGATCTCCTGTACGACGTAACGCTGCAGCCGTACGCCGGTGTCCATCGTCGTCGCGGCGAACGAGATGACCACCACCGCGGCGAAGATCGCGGCCAGGTCCAGCGGCACGCCGAGGTTGTTGGTGAACTGGGCGACCCCGTTGACGAAGTTGCCGGCCGCGCCGCCCGAGGCGGTCGCGAAGTCGGGATAGAGCTTGTCCCAGTCAGCGCGGGTCGCGGCGACACCCGCGGTGACCGCGAGCACTGAGCCGAGCGCCAGGCTGCCCTCACCCACTGCACCCATGTAGCCGACATACCGGGCGTCCGTCTCCTTGTCCAGCTGCTTGGAGGTGGTGCCGGACGACACCAGGCTGTGGAAGCCGGAGATCGCCCCGCACGCGATCGTGATGAACAGGAACGGGAAGACGCTCGGTGAGCCCTCGGGGACGTCGTTGACCAGCGGCGCGGTCATGGTCTCCAGCCCGACCACGATGCCGAGCAGGATCACGCCGAGCGCGATGAACAGCTGGTGGGAGTTGATGTAGTCGCGCGGTTGCAGCAGCACCCACACCGGCAGCCGAGAGGCGATGAAGGTGTAGGCGAACATGATGATCACCCACAGGTTCCGTGGCTGGTCGAAGCCCAGTCCCTCGGCCAGCGGGGTGATGTCGACCGGGAAGATCTGGCCGACGTAGATCAGCACGTAGAGCGCGGCCACGCCGAACAGCGACGGCACCAGGGCCGAGCCGCGGGTCTTGTAGATGTACTGGCCGATGGCCATCGCGAGC
>JBBSNM010000063.1:0-16172 GCA_038232655.1 Propionibacteriales bacterium
GACTTCGAGACGCCCTTCACCTTGATCGGCCCGAGCGTGACGTTCTCCCGCACGGTCTTGTGCGCGAACAGGTTGAACGCCTGGAAGACCATGCCGACCTCGGAGCGCAGCATGGCCAGTCCCTTGCCCTCGGCCGGCAGCGTCTCGCCGTCAAGCCGGATCTCGCCGGAGTCGATGGGCTCGAGGCGGTTGATCGCCCGGCACAGCGTCGACTTGCCCGACCCGGACGGGCCGATCACGACGACGACCTCACCGCGGTGGATGGTGAGGTCGATGTCTTGCAGAACGTGCAGGTCGCCGAAGTGCTTGTCTATGTGGTCGATCTCGACGATCGGCTCGGTGTCCGGCACGCTGCTTGGCTCGGTCATGGACCGGACACTAGCGACTCGAGGCGCTGTTGGGCACCCGCCCGGCCGAGCCGTTGCCGGACTGCAACATCCGTGCGGTTGCGGCGCGCCGTAGTCTGGTCGGGCCATGAGCCCCTCCGCCTCGCCTAGCGCGCAGTCCCTCGAACCCCGCACGTACGAGGTCAAGACGTACGGCTGCCAGATGAACGTGCACGACTCCGAGCGGCTGTCCGGCCTGTTGGAGGCGGCCGGGTATGCCCGAGCCGACGGCGGCGAGGCCGCCGATGTCGTGGTGTTCAACACCTGCGCGGTGCGCGAGAACGCCGACAACAAGCTGTACGGCAACCTCGGTCATCTGGCGCCGGTCAAGGCCGCCCGGCCCGGCATGCAGATCGCAGTCGGGGGCTGTCTGGCGCAGAAGGACCGCGCCGAGATCACCCGACGGGCGCCGTGGGTGGACGTGGTGTTCGGCACCCACAACATCGGCTCGCTGCCGGTGCTGCTGGAGCGAGCGCGGGTGGCCGAGCAGGCGCAGGTGGAGATCCTCGAGTCGCTCGAGGTGTTCCCGTCTACGCTGCCTACCCGGCGCGAGTCGGCCTACGCCGCCTGGGTGTCGGTCAGTGTGGGCTGCAACAACCGCTGCACGTTCTGCATCGTGCCGCGCCTGCGTGGCACCGAGCGGGACCGCCGCCAGGCAGACGTGCTGGCCGAGGTCGAGGCGCTGGTCGCCGAGGGCGTCAGCGAGGTCACCCTGCTGGGGCAGAACGTCAACTCCTACGGCGTCGAGTTCGGTGACCGGCTGGCCTTCGGCAAGCTGCTGCGCGCCTGCGGTGAGGTCGACGGTCTGGAGCGGGTGCGCTTCACCTCGCCGCACCCGCGCGACTTCACCGACGACGTGATCGCGGCGATGGCCGAGACGCCGGCGGTGATGCCGAGCCTGCACATGCCGCTGCAGTCGGGGTCGGACGCGGTGCTGCGGGCGATGCGACGCTCGTACCGGCGCGAGCGCTACCTCGGGATCATCGAGCGGGTGCGCGCCGCCATGCCGGCCGCCGCGATCACCACCGACATCATCGTCGGCTTCCCGGGCGAGACCGAGGCCGACTTCCACGCCACGCTGGAGGTGGTGCGCGCGGCCCGCTTCGCCGGTGCCTTCACCTTCCAGTACTCGATGCGCCCCGGCACCCCTGCGGCCTCGATGCCCGACCAGCTGCCCAAGCAGGTCGTGCAGGAGCGCTTCGAGCGCCTGGTCGCCGTTGCCGACGAGGTCGCCTGGGCCGAGAACCGCGTCCAGGTCGGTCGCCGGGTCGAGCTGCTAGTCGCCGAGGGGGAGGGGCGCAAGGACGGGGCCACCCACCGGATGAGCGGGCGGGCCCGTGACAACCGGCTGGTGCACTTCAGCCCGGGTGCAGGTGACCCGCCGCGGCCGGGTGATCTCGTCGAAGTCGACGTGACGTATGCGGCGCCGCACCACCTGGTTGGCGACTCCCCGCTGCGCTCGCTGCGCCGTACCCGCTCCGGCGACGCCTGGCAGGGGCGTAGGGAGGGAGCGGCGGCCGCCTCGCCCGCCGCGGTCGCGCTGGGAATGCCCACCGTTGGGCCGCCGCCGGTCTGACCTGCTGCCGGTCCGATCCACTCCGCCGGCGTGCAATCTGCTGCGCGCTGCCTGGCCGAGTGCGTCGTCCGCGGTCACCGGGCGGGCTGGTGGTGAACGTTTACGCCGCACTCGGTGCCCGGTCTACGCGCCGGTCGGCGATCTTGGCTGTGGACAACTGACCCAGGTCGATGTTGATCGGCCAGACTGCTACGTGTCCGCTCCCACCGTCATCCCCGCGGCGCTGACCCAGCGCCCGTTTCGCCGCGCGGACGCGGCGGCGCTGGGCCTCACGCCGCAGATGCTCCGGGGCTAACGCTTCCGGCGGCTCTTTCGCGACGTCTACGTGTGGGCCGACACCCCCGACTCCGCCGTCCTGCACTTTGACGCGGCGCGCCTGCTGTTGCCAGACCGTGCGGCGGCCAGCCACCACTTGGCCGCGCAGCTGTTCGAGGTGCCCGTACCCCGCCCAGATGCGATCCACTTGTGCGTTTCGATGCCGGCGCGCGAGTACGACATCGCCGGGCTGCGGGTGCATCGGGTCCGGCCCGAGACCCCGATCCACGTGGTCGGCGGTCGGCGGGCCACGGCTCCCGTCACGACGTTCCTGCAGCTTGCCCAGGTTCTGAGCCTGGTTGACCTGGTCGTCGTCGGCGATGCGATGGTCCGGCTCGAGCTGGTACGAGGTGACCAGCTCGTCGACGGCGCGGCCGGGTGGCGGGGCCGCGGCGCTTTGCTGGCCCGCCGGGCTGCGGGTCTGGTACGTCCCCGGGTGGACTCGCCGATGGAGACCCGGCTGCGGCTGCTGCTCGTCCTGGCCGGGCTGCCGGAGCCGGAGACCAACCTGCCGGCACACGACCCGTCCGGTCGGTGGCTGGCCAGGCCCGACCTGCGCTACGGCTGCCACCGGCTGGCTGTGGAGTACGACGGCAGGCACCACCGCGACCGTGCCGACCAGTGGCTCCGCGACCTGACCCGACGCGAGCGCCTCGAACGCGGCGGCTGGCGTGTCATCGTCGTTACCGCCGAGCAGATCCACTGCGACCCCGTCGGCGTCGCCATGCGGGTTGCGGGCGCGTTGCGCGAACGCGGCCTCGACGGCTGCCGGGTGCGGGTGACACCCCAGTGGCGGGCGCTCTTCCAGTGAGGCTGGTCGAGTGCGGTGTTCGCGGTCACCGGGCGGGCTGGTGGTGAACGTTTACGCCGCACTCGGTTTCGCGGTGGCCGGGTGGCGGCGCGGCAGGCTGGTCGAGTGCGTCGTTCGCGGTCACCGGGCGGGCTGGTGGTGAACGTTTACGCCGCACTCGGTTCGCGATGGCCGCAGGGGAGGCAGACTCGGTTGGTGGGGGCAGCGTGCCGCTGCGCTGGCGGGCTCAGAAGCCGGACGTGAGCACGGCGGGAACCCCGCCGGTCGGCACGCCGTGCACGGCCACCTGTTGCAACACGTCCAGCTCGTGCGGCACGCACGGAGCGTCCAACCCGCTCACCACCCGGCCCAGCGGCCACCACCGCCAGCCGGCGTTCTTGGCGGGCTCCATGACCAGCGGCTCGCCGACCCACGACCGGGCCGCGAAGAACACGTCGGCCCGCTGCTCGATCGGTCCGCCACCCCGTACGGTGCGGTGCACGGTCGTCAGCGGCTGCAAGTCGGCGGCCCGCACCGACACCCCGGTCTCCTCGCGTACCTCCCGCACGGCGGCCGTCACGACCGACTCGCCCGGCTCGACGTGCCCGGCCGGGAGCGCCCAGTGCCCGTCGCGGTAGCCGGTGCCCTGCCGTAGGTGCAGGAGCACCTCCGCCGCGTCCGGCGACGCCGCCCCCACCAGGTCCTCCGTCGCGTCGGGCGACGCCGCCCCCGGGTCCGGCGCCGCGTCGGCACCGGGCGGCGTCCGCAGCAGCAGCACGTACGCCGCCGCGACCAGGCGCACCCGAGTCGACAGGTCGTCGGTGTAGCGCTCCTCCTCGGCCACACCGGAACCCTAGGGCTAGCGTCGGACGATGCCGCTCGCCAACCATCGCACCGCCGGCGACCGTCCACCGTTGGTGGCGGTCGTCGGCCCGACCGCGGCCGGCAAGTCCGACCTGGCCGTCAGCCTCGCGCTGCAGCTGGGCGGCGAGGTGGTCAACGCCGACTCGATGCAGCTGTACCGCGGCATGGACATCGGCACCGCCAAGCCCGCCGCCGATGAGCGCCGCGGGGTTCCACACCACCTGCTCGACGTCCTCGACGTCACCCAGCCGGCGACCGCCGCCGAATTCCAGGGGTGGGCCCGGGCGGCCATCGACGACTGCCGCGGCCGCGGCGTCACCCCGGTCCTGGTCGGCGGCTCCGCGCTGTACGTACGGGCGGTGCTCGACCGGTTCGACTTCCCCGGGACCGACCAGGCCCTGCGCACCGGCCTGGAGACCGAGCTCGCCGCGGTCGGCCCGGCGGCGATGCACGAGCGGCTGGCCGCGGCGGACCCGGCCGCAGCCAGTGCCATCCTGCCCGGCAACGGGCGGCGGATCGTGCGCGCGCTGGAGGTCGTCACCCTCACCGGCCGCCCGTACGCCGCCAGCCTGCCGCGGCACGAGTACTTCTACGACGCACCGGGCGACCGCACCGTCCAGGTCGGCCTCGACGTCTCACGCCCTACCCTCGACGAGCGGATCGGGGCGCGGGTGCAGCGCATGTGGGACCACGGGCTAGTCGACGAGGTACGCCGCCTGGAGGCACACGGATTGCGGCGCGGCCGCACCGCGAGCAGGGCCCTCGGCTACGCGCAGGTGCTGCAGTTCCTTGCCGGCGATTGCACCGAGGCGGACGCGCAGCAGGCCACGGTGCGGGCGACCCGCCGCTTCGCCCGCCGGCAGGACAGCTGGTTCCGCAAGGACCCCCGCATCTGCTGGCTCCCGTACGACGTTGCGGATTTGTCCCGCCGCGGGGTCGCGGTTGTCGGCGCTCAGGAGTAGGAATGTCATGCCAAGTACGACATGCCCGTCTCGTCCCTGGAGGGTTCTGATGCGTTGTTCCCGTCTCGCCGCAGGCGCCGTTGGTGCCGTCACCGCGTTCGCGGTCGCGGCGGTCCCGTCGGCTGGGGCCTTCGGCGCTGCCGTGCCGGGCGCGCCCGGCCAACCGACGGCAGGTGCGCTGAGCGCCGACGACCCCGACAACCCCCGCCTGGCTCCCGTCAAGGATCCCGTGGCGGTCGGGCGAGGCGGCGCGGTCTCGTCGGTGGACCCGGAGGCGACCAAGATCGGGTTGCGGGTGCTGCGGCGTGGCGGCACCGCCACCGACGCGGCGGTGGCGGTGGCGGCGGCGCTGGGCGTCACCGAGCCGTACAGTGCGGGCATCGGCGGCGGCGGCTTCCTGCTGCACTACGACGCCTCCAGCGGCAAGGTGCACACCCTCGACGGGCGCGAGACCGCGCCGATGGACATGCCGCGGGACGCCTTCATCGACCCCGACACCGGCGAGCCGTACCCCTTCAGCCCCGACCTGGTCACCAGCGGCGTGTCCGTGGGTGTGCCGGGCACGGCCCTGCTCTGGGACAAGGCGCTGCGCCGCTGGGGGTCGCGCAGCCTGCAGCGCGCGCTGGCACCGGCGGCCCGGCTAGCCGATCGCGGCTTCATCGTCGACCGGACCTTCGCCTTGCAGACCGACGAGAACGCCGAGCGCTTCGGCGCCTTCGAGGCGAGCCGCGACCTGTTCTTGACCGATGGTGTGGCGCCGGCGGTCGGCAGCCGCTTCCTCAACCCTGAGCTGGCGCGCACCTACCGCAGGCTCGGACGGCTGGGCGTCGAGTGGCTGTACGAGGGTCGCCTCGGTCGCCAGGTCGTCCGCAACGTCCGCGATCCGCGCACCGTCGACGACACCGACCTGCCCGTGCCGCCCGGCTTCATGCGGCGCTCCGACCTGCGCGACTACACCGCGCCGGCTCGCCAGCCCACCAAGGTCGACTACCTGGGCCTCGACGTCTACGGCATGGCGCCGCCGAGCTCGGGCGGCTCAACGGTCGGTGAGTCGCTGAACATCCTCGAGCGGCTGCCGGTCAGCGAGCGCCGCCCCGTCACCAGCCTGCACCTCTACCTCGAGGCCACCGCTGCCGCCTTCGCCGACCGGGCGGCCAACCTCGGCGACAGCGACTTTGTCGACGTGCCGCTGCGCGAGCTGCTGTCCGACGGCTTCGCCGGTGAACGGGCGTGCACGATCGACGTCGACGAGGCAGCGCCCAAGCCGGTGGCCGAGGGGTCCCCGGACGGCGAGTACACGGTGTGCAAGCGGGCCAAGGCGGAACGTGCCCCGGTGGCCGACACCGAGGGACGGTCCACCACACACCTCAGCGTCGTCGACCGGTGGGGCGACGTGGTCTCCTACACGCTGACGATCGAGCAGACCGGCGGCTCCGGCATCACCGTGCCCGGGCGCGGCTTCCTGCTCAACAACGAGCTGACCGACTTCAGCACCGTCTACGAGGCCGACGACCCCAACCGGATCCAGCCGGGCAAGCGGCCGCGCAGCTCGATGTCCCCGACGATCGTGCTGCGTGACGGCGAGCCATGGCTGGCGGTCGGCTCACCCGGCGGCTCGACCATCATCACGACGGTGCTGCAGGTGCTGCTCAACCGCGTCGACCTCGGCATGAACCTGGTCGAGGCCGTGGAGGCGCCCCGGGCGACCCAGCGCAACACCGGCTCGGTGGTGGCCGAGCAGGCGTTCATCGACCTGTACGGCGGCGACCTGGCCGACTTCGGGCACACCTTCGTCCCGGCAGGCGACCCCGGCACGAGCGGGGCCGAGATCGGCGCCGTGGCCGCGATCGAGCTGCGCCGCAACGGGACGCTGGTGGCCGTCGCGGAGCCCGACCGTCGCGGCGGCGGGGACGCGGCCGTGGTGCGGCCCCGATGAGCGCCCCTTTGCCGGGTGTCTGCGTGCTCGACGTCAACGAGACCCTGTCCGACCTGTCCCCGCTGGATGAGCGGTTCAGCACCGTCGGGCTGGCCGGGCAGCGCGAGGCCTGGTTCGCCTCGGTGCTGCGTGACGGCTTCGCGCTGTCGATGGTCGGGCAGTCACCGGTGTTCGCCGCCGTGGCCGCCGCGGTGCTGCGTACGCGGCTGACGGCCGCCGGTGTCCGCGGTGACGCCGTCGACGACGCGGTGCAGCACGTGCTCGGTGGCTTCTCGGCGCTGCCCATGCACCCCGACGTGGCGCCGGGGCTGCGCCGGCTGCACGCCGCGGGTGTGCGCCTGGTGCCGCTCACCAACGGCGCCACCAAGATGTCGGACGCGTTGTTCGAGCGGGCCGACCTGCTGGCGCTGCTCGAGCACCGGCTGTCGGTCGAGGAGGTGGGGCCGTGGAAGCCGCACCCCGCCCCGTACGCGTACGCCTTGGAGCAGAGCGCGGTGTCAGCAGACGAGGCACTGATGGTGGCCGTGCACCCCTGGGACCTGCAGGGTGCGCACTCGATGGGGCTGCGCACCGCCTGGCTCAGCCGCGGGCCGGGGGAGTGGCCGGGTTGCTTCGCCGAGCCGGAGCTGGTCGCGTCCGGTCTCGACGACCTGGCCGACCAGCTGCTCGGCGGCGACTGAAGAGCGCCGGTCACGGGTGCGAGCGAGCGCGCTGCGCCAGGCCAGACACATAATCCCATCAAGACCGTTACGTGAGTTTGATGCACGAGGTAGTCCGGTGGGTGCTGAGGTGGTGGCCAGGTTGGCGATGGGGGTGTGTCGCCGTCACAGCCTCCCGGTCCGGTGAAGATCCCCGGGACGGGGACGTCGGGTGGGACAGCGGGAACCGGCGAGTGCGCAACTCGCCCGTGCACTGGCGGGGCCACCACTTTGGCAAGCTCGGCGAAGACGGGGCGATTCGGCACGGTAACCCGGGGTGGCGTGGACACGACCCGTTGACATCGCCGCGCCGCCGATCAGACCATCCCGCGCACTCGGTTCGTGACGCACGAGGTCTGGCGGCGAATCGGTGGCGTGCGTACCGAGTGGCCGGAGCCCGCCCCAGGGATATCTCGATGCCGCTAGTCCAGCGCCCGCCTTGCGCCGGCTAGACGGGGTACAGGGCCTGGCCGGACAGCCGCCGGTCGAACGGGAACGTGGACAGCCGTTGGGCGCCGGCGGCGGTGATCAGCACCTGGTCCTCGAGCTTGACCCCCTCGCGGCCGCCGACCCGGCCGACGTAGCTCTCCACCGAGACGACCATGCCGTCGACCAGCTCGCCGTCGTACCCGGACCTGGCGAAGTCCTGCGGGTACGGGACCGCTGGGTACTCGTCGCACAGCCCGGTCCCGTGCAGCAGGACCGAGTAGCGGTTCGGGAGATAGTCCACCGGCAGGGTGGCTCCCCGTTCGGACAGCTCGCGAAACGTGCGCCCGGGCCACAACAGCTCGGTGTTGGCGACCAGCTGCTCCTCGGCGATGGCGTGCAGCCGGCGCTGCTCTGCGGTGGGTGCCCGGTCTCCCGCAAGCCAGGTGCGCGACACGTCGCAGCAGTAGCCGTACGGCCCCACAAGATCGGTGTCGAAGGCGACCAGATCACCGTCCTCGATCACCCGCGACGAGCACTCCTGGAACCACGGGTTGGTCCGCGGACCGGACGAGAGCAGTCGGGTCTCGATCCACTCCCCGCCGCGCCGCACGTTCTCGGCGTGCAGGATCGCCCACAGGTCGTTCTCGGTCATGCCCGGGCGCAGCGACGCCTGCATGACACCCATCGCGGCCTCGCAGGCGGCGATCGAGCGGCGCATCGCCAGCAGCTCGTCGACACCCTTGACGCTGCGGGCCTGCTCCATCACCTCCTCGCCGCCTTGTACGTCGACGCCCAGGTGCCGCAGCGCGTCGAGGCCGTCGGGGTTGACCCGGTCCACCGCCAGCCGCAGGTCCCCTCGGCCGTGTGTGCGCAGCAGGTCGACGAGCTCCGCGGCCCACACGCTCGACCGCTCCCGCGAGCGCTGCCCGGCGTCGAAGTAGCACCAGCTGGTGCCGGGCCGGATCTCGTCCACCGACTCCAGGTGGGCGGACAGGTGCTCGCAGTTGTGGAAGTCGAACACGATCACGGGCCCGTCGGTGGCTACGAAGGCGTAGCGCACCGCGTTGTGCATGGTCCAGACCTGCATGTTGGTGCTGTCGGTGGCGTAGCGGACGTTGATCGGGTCGTAGACGACGATGCCGTCGACCCCCCGCCGGGCCAACTCGTTGCGGACCCGTCCGAGCCGGTAACGTCGCAGCCGGCCCAGGTCCGGTTCGGCCAGGCCGAGGGCCGCCCACTCGTGCTCGGCCAGCGGGCCGTGGCCGAGCACGTGGCTGTTGAGGCTGGCCGCCTTGCGCTGCGCGTACGCCGCCAGCGCAGGGATCCCGGCGCCATCGCCTGGGTGTGCGGGTGGGACGAACGGGGCGATCTTGCGGCGGTACCTGCTGGTGGGGCGGTCGAGCACATTGAGACTGTAACCCCGCCCGAGCCCCATGGTCGCGGCCGGCTCCGCTGTCACCGCAGCACACTAGGCTGGCGGCGATGAGCAGCGACCCGCCGACCGTCCGGGCATGGGGCTGGGCCAAGGGCCACGGCACCGAGAACGACTTCGTGCTGCTGCCCGACCCTGACGGCATCGTGCACGGGCCGCTGACCTCACCGGAGTCGGTGGCCTGGGTCGCCGCGCTGTGCGACCGGCATCGAGGGCTGGGCGCCGATGGGGTCATCCGGGTCGTACGCGCCTCGGCGCTGGCCACCGCGCACGACGTGCCCGCGGCGAAGCAGGCGGTTGCCGACGGCGTCGAGTGGTTCATGGACTACCGCAACGCGGACGGGTCGACCAGCGAGATGTGCGGCAACGGCATCCGCGTGCTGGCGCAGTGGTTGGCCGAGGAGGGGCTGCTCGGGGCTGCTGCGGCCGGCGGTGCGGGTCGGGCTGAGGAGGTGCGCATCGGCACCCGCTCCGGCACGCTGCAGCTGAGCTCCGGGACCGCCGGCCGGTGGAGTGTGGACATGGGGCCGGTCGCGAGGCTCCCGGCCAGCCGGGTCAGCGCCGGCTCCCGCAGCTGGCCCGCCATCGGTGTCGACGCCGGAAACCCGCACGTGGTCGTCGAGGTCGCCGACCTCGCCGAGGCCGGTCCCCTGATCGAGCCGCCGGCGTACGACACCGCGGTCTACCCCGACGGAGTCAACGTCGAGTTCGTCGCCGCGGCAGGGGAGCGGCACGTACGCATGCGGGTGCACGAGCGCGGCTCCGGCGAGACCCGCTCCTGCGGCACCGGCGCGTGCGCGGCGGCGGTGCTGGCCGAGCGCTTGGCGGCGGCGCCGCCCCGTCCGGCCAGCTATCGGGTCGACGTGCCGGGCGGGCGGCTAGACGTGCTGCTGCGCGCCGACGGGCACGCGGTGCTCACCGGGCCGGCCGAGGTGGTCGCCCGGGGCACGATGTCGTGGTCCGAGCCGTGGACGGGTGCCGCCGCCGTCAAACTCAGATGACCCGCACGCGGTGCTGTGGCAGCATCGGGTGCGGCTGCCGACGCGGTGCGGAACACCGTCCGCCCGGCCGACGTTGAGATGAGGCACATGACCAGCGCGCACCCGTACGGCCCCGATCCGGACCTCGACACCGAGGTCGACGCCGACGACGTCGCGGTGCCTGGGCACCCCGCCGCGGAGCGGATCGACATTGCGCCCCACGCTGCCACGCCCGACGCCGACGGACTTGACCTCGAGGACCGCCAGGCCCTGCGCCGGGTGGCGAGCCTGTCCACCGAGCTCGAGGACGTCTCGGAGGTCGAGTACCGCCAACTGCGCCTGGAGCGGGTCGTGCTCGTCGGGGTGTGGGGCGGGGCGGACGTCCATGGTGCCGAGAACTCGCTGGCCGAGCTGAAGCTGCTGGCCGAGACCGCCGGCTCGCAGGTGCTCGAAGCGCTGCTGCAGCGTCGCCAGCGCCCCGACCCCGCCACCTACATCGGCAGCGGCAAGGTCGAGACGCTGCGCGAGGCGGTGCAAGCCAGCGGGGCCGACACGGTGATCTGCGACGGTGAGCTCACGCCCAGCCAGCTGCGCAACCTGGAGGACCGGGTCAAGGTCAAGGTCGTCGACCGGACCGCGCTGATCCTCGACATCTTCGCCCAGCACGCCAAGTCCGCCGAGGGCAAGGCACAGGTCGAGCTGGCCCAGCTGCAGTACATGACCCAGCGGCTGCGCGGCTGGGGCGGCAACCTGTCCCGCCAGGCCGGCGGTCGGGTGGGCATGCAGGGCGGCGGCATCGGCGGTCGCGGTCCCGGCGAGACCAAGATCGAGACCGACCGGCGCCGCATCAAGACCAAGATCGCCAAGCTGCGTCGGTCGCTGAGCGCGATGCGCACGACGCGGGACACCAAGCGGGCCGAGCGGCAGCGGCGGGAGGTGCCGGCGGTGAGTATCGCCGGCTACACCAACGCCGGGAAGTCCTCGCTGCTCAACCGGCTCACCGGCGCTGGCGTGCTGGTCGAGAATGCGCTGTTCGCCACCCTCGACCCGACGACCAGGCGTGCCCAGACCTCCGACGGCCGCGTCTACACCCTGTCCGACACGGTCGGCTTCGTCCGGCACCTGCCGCACCAGCTGGTCGAGGCGTTTCGCTCGACGCTGGAGGAGGTCGCCGACTCCGATCTGGTGCTGCACGTCGTCGACGGCTCGCACCCCGACCCCGAGGGCCAGCTCGCGGCCGTGCGGGAGGTGTTCGCCGACATCGGCGCCGACCAGGTGCCCGAGGTCGTCGTGGTCAACAAGTCCGACGCCGCCGACCCGATGGTGCTGGCCCGGCTGCTGGCCCGCGAGCCGCACGCGGTGGTCTGCTCCGCACGTACCGGCGAGGGCATCGACGGCGTCCTCGAGGCGATCGAGCACGACCTGCCGCGCCCCCAGGTCGAGGTGCGGGTGCTGCTGCCGTACGAGCGGGGCGACCTGCTGCACCAGGTGCACACCCACGGTGAGGTGCTCGCGCTCGAGCACACCGGCGACGGCACCGCCCTCACCGCGCGGGTGCATTCGGGGCTGGCCGGCGCGCTACGACAGTACGCATCGTCCTCAGCCGCCACCTGAGCTGCCCCCCGGCCTCCCACCGTTCCGGGCCGAGCGCCGCCGCCCCTCCCGCGGCGCGCCACGTAAACGTGGCGCGCCCACCCTGTACGTGGCGTGCAACCCGCGTAAAGCGTCGCTCCGCCACGTTTACGTGGCGCGCGGCCAACGCCTTGTCCGGCGACCGAGGCCTGTGGACGAGCCGCCCGTACGCGGGGTCCGGCCGGATAGCGTGACCGGGTGCCCGAAGACGCCACCACGACCGCCACCGCCACCACCGCCGCCAGCACCGCCGGCACCGTGCAGGACGTGCTGCGGGCTGCGGTGACGGCCCTCGGCGGCTCGGAGCGGCCGGGGCAGGTGCAGATGGCCGGGGCAGTGACCGCCGCCCTGCGCGACCGCGAGCATCTGCTCGTGCAGGCCGGCACCGGGACCGGAAAGTCGCTCGGCTACCTCGTGCCCGCTCTGTTGCACCACCGGCCGGTGGTGGTGGCCACCGCGACGCTGGCGCTGCAGCACCAGCTGGTGCAGCGCGACCTGCCGGCCCTCGTCGCCGGTGCTTCGGCCGAGCTGGGTGACGGCGGGGACGGTGTGTTGCCCGACGGCCGAGTCCCGTACGCCGTGCTCAAGGGGCGCAGCAACTTCGCCTGCCTGCACCGGGTGCGTGAGGGTGCCCCCGACGACACCGGCGCGTTGATCGAGGTGCCCGCCGGCACCCTCGGCGGCGAGGTCGCCGCACTGCGCGACTGGGCGGAACGGCAGGCCGAGGCGACCGGGCCCGGCGACCGGGACGCCGCACCCCCGCACACCGACCGGGCGTGGGCGCAGGTTTCGGTGCACGCCCGCGAGTGCCTGGGCGCCCAGCGCTGCCCGTACGCCGGGGAGTGCTTCGCCGAGCGGGCCCGTGACCGAGCCATGCAGTCCCAGGTCGTGGTCACCAACCACGCGCTGCTCGCGATCGACGCGATCGACGGCGTGCCGATGCTGCCCGAGCACGGGGCGGTGGTCGTCGACGAGGCGCACGAGCTGGTCTCGCGGGTCACCCAAGCCTCGACCAGGGAGCTGTCCGGGGCGATGGTCGACCGAGCCGCCCGGCGGGTCCGGGCCGGCGCCCGGGTGGCCGACAGTGACGACGCCGTGCAGGCCGCGGCCGACCTGGCCGACGCCGGAGATGCCCTGCGCGAGCTCGTCGGAGAGCTGTCCGGCGGGCGCATCGACCAGCCGCCTGAGGACCTCGTCGACGCGCTCACCGCGGTACGCGAGGCCGCACGCGCCAGCTTGTCGGCGCTCGGCAAGCCCGCTGGTGGTGAGGCAGCCGACGGTGACGCCGCCCGCCAGCAGGCCCGAGCCGCTGCCGACGAGGTGCGATCGGTCGCCGAGCGCATGGCCGCCGCATCGGACCGGGACGTGTTGTGGGTGACCGAGCGCGACCGCACCCGCGGCGGCAACGAGCTGCGCATCGCCCCGCTCGACGTCTCGCTCTCGCTGCGCGAGCGGCTCTTCGGGCGCACCACCGTGGTGCTCACCAGCGCGACACTGCAGCTCGGCGGGGGGTTCGAGCCGCTGGCCGTCTCGGTCGGGCTGCGCCCGGACGAGCGGCTCGACCACGACGACGAACCTCCCTCGACCGGCGACGTGGCCGCTGCCGCGGACACTCCGGTCAGCAACACCACGCCGGCAGCGGGGTCGGGACGAGCAGCCGGCGAGCCGGCTGGCGAGACGGCCGGGGAGACCGCCGGCGAGACGGCGGGGGACGAGTCCGACCTGCCGTGGGTCGACGCGGTCGAGCCGGTGCCGTGGCGGGCGCTCGACGTCGGGTCGCCGTTCGACTACCGCCGGCAGGCCATCCTCTACGTCGCCCGGCACCTGCCGGCGCCAGGCCGCGACGGGTTGGGCGGCTCCCAGCTCGACGAGATCACCGACCTGGTCGCCGCCGCCGGCGGTCGCACCCTCGGGCTGTTCTCGTCTCGCCGTGGCGCGCGGACCGCCGCCGAGCACGTCCGCGAGCGGCTGGCCGACCTGGAGATCTGGTGCCAGGGCGACGCCCAGCTGTCCGAGCTGACCCGCCGCTTCGTCGACGAGGAGCGCTCGTGCCTGTTCGGCACGCTCAGCCTGTGGCAAGGAATGGACCTGCCCGGCCCCACGTGCCAGCTCGTGCTCATCGACCGGGTGCCGTTCCCGCGCCCCGACGACCCGCTGATGGGGGCGCGCCAGCGCGCGGTGGAGCGGCACGGCGGCAACGGCTTCATGGCGGTGGCCGCAACCCACGCCGCGCTGCTGCTCGCGCAGGGATCAGGACGGCTGGTGCGCCGAAACGACGACCGGGGGGTGGTTGCAGTGCTCGACCCGCGGCTGGTCACGGCTCGGTACGGCAGCTTCCTGGCGGCCTCCCTGCCGCCGATGTGGCGCACCACCGACCGGGCGCTGGTGCTGGACTCGCTGCGTCGGATCGCCGCCCGCTGAGCGGACGCTTGGGTGGACGGCTGCGGGGTCACACCCGCCGCAGCACCGCCACGACCTTGCCGAGGATCGCTGCGTCCGTGCCGTCGATCGGCTGGTAGGCCGGATTGTGCGGAAGCAGCCAGGCGGTACCGCCGCGCCGCCGCAGCGTCTTGACCGTTGCCTCGTCGTCGAGCAGGGCGGCGACGATCTCGCCGTTCTCGGCGTCGGGCTGTTGCCGCACGACGACGAAGTCACCGTCGCAGATCGCGGCGTCGACCATCGAGTCCCCGCGCACCTCGAGCATGAACAAGGTGCCGTCGCCGACCAGCTGCCGGGGCAGCGGCATCACCTCCTCGATCCGCTCCTCGGCCAGGATCGGCCCGCCTGCCGCGATCCGGCCCACGACCGGCACGTACGCCGCGGCGGGGCGGGCGTCGCCACTGTCGGTCGGGTCGCCCTCGAAGGGGGGCGGGGTGGTGGCGGGGGTGCTCACGACGGGGGCGTCGGTTGCCGGGAGGAGCACCTCGAGCGCCCTCGGTCGGTGCGGGTCGCGGCGCAGGAACCCCTTGGCCTCCAGCGTCTTGAGCTGGTGGGCCACCGAGCTCGAGCTGGTCAGGCCGACCTGCTCGCCGATCTCGCGGACGCTGGGTGGGTAGCCGCGCTGTTGCAACGCAGCCCGGATGACCTCCAGCACCCGGCGTTGCCGCCGGGTGAGCCCGGCCGCGTCGGCGGGGCCGTCCGGGAGCTCGCGGACGTTCGCCTCGTCGCCTTGCCTGCTCGCCATGCCTGCCGCCTTACCGGTCCTGCCCGGGCCGACGTGCCCGTGACGATGCTCGAACACTAGTGCGACGAGCCAGCAACGATCAAACACCTGTTCGAACGGCGTGTTGCAAGGTGGCAGCCGGGGGATGGGAGGTGTGGTCTCGAAACCCAGTGAGTGCGCGTCGGGTCACGATTCGAACACGCGTGCGACTGCCGGGTTGCCAACTGTCGGCGCTCGATGGTCTACTCGTACACATGTTCGAATCGAACGCACGTTCGACCAAAGGCTGGGCGGCGTGCTTGCCCCAGGGGTTGGTCCGGTGCCTGGCCCCGAACCCGTCCAACGCAGCCGGACTGTCGGTGGCCGCCGATAGACATCGGTCGACGGGCTCCACCGAGCCGGCCGACCAGAGTGGGAGACGAAGATGAGCACGACGATGACGAACCGGTCCGCAAACCGCGGCCAGCTGCGGCTGACCCGTCGCGGTCGGCTGGCCCTGCTGCTCATTGCGCTGAGCGCGTTGCTGCTGGCTGCCGTCGTCGTGTCGTCCACCGTGGTGGCCAGCAGCGACGCCGGCGCGCCAACGGACACGCAGGCGGTGACGGTGCAGCCGGGTCAGACCCTGTGGGACATCGCCGAGGCGAGCGGTGCGCGTGGCGACCTTCGCGACGCGGTGTACGAGATCCGCCAGCTCAACCATCTCAAAGGTGCCGGGCTGCAGATCGGCCAGAGCCTGGACGTCCCAGCTCCCGACTGACCGCGGTACCGCTCGCTTCAGGATCCGCGGATCGTCGTTACTGATCCGCGGAGAGCCATCGACCACCGGCTCCACCCGCGGGGTCGACTCGGCCCGCGCTCGCCACCCACGTCGTTCTCGCGCGGGCGCCGGCAGCATGCGGGCGCCGGCAGCAAGGTGGTCACAGACGGCAGCCCGGCCGGGGACCGAGGTGTCGCCTGTGACCAGTTCGTTGGCCCCACGCGCGACGCGATCGACGTGGGGAGACGGGCC
>JBBSNM010000064.1:0-15885 GCA_038232655.1 Propionibacteriales bacterium
CTCGCGGGCCAGTTGGACCGCCTCACTGATCGCCACCGCGTCGGGCACATCGTCGACCAACAGCACTTCGTAGGCACCCAGACGCAGCAGGTTGCGGTCGACGGCCGGCATCCGGTCCAGCGGCCAGCCGACGGACAGCTCCGTCAGCAGCGCGTCGATGCGGCTCTGGTTTGCCACGATGCCCCGGACAAGCGCGAGGGTGTAGTCGTTGAGCACTGGCTCACCGCCCACCCGCCGGCGCTCGACATGCTGGTCGAGGGTCCCGTCGAGCGGCAGCCCGCGCAGGTCGGCCTCGTAGCAGAGGTCGAGTGCCCGCTTGCGTGCCTTCGTCCGCGCTCCCACGCGATCCCCCCTGGCCGTTGCCGTCAGCCGCTAACGCGGCCGAGGTAGCTGCCGTCGCGCGTGTCGACCTTGATCTTCTCGCCGGTGGCGATGAACAGCGGCACCGCCACGTCGACTCCGGTCTCCAACCGGGCCGGCTTGGTGCCACCGCTGGAGCGGTCACCCTGCAGCCCCGGCTCGGTGTAGGTGACGGTGAGCTCGACCGACGCGGGCAGCTCCAGGTACAGCGGCGTTCCCTCATGCATGGCGACCATCGCGTCCTGGTTGTCCAGCAGGTAGTTCGCCGCGTCGCCCACGACGGCGTCCCCGAGCGGCACCTGGTCGTAGGTCTCGGCGTCCATGAACACGTATGAGTCGCCGTCGCTGTAGAGGTACTGCATCTGCCGCTTGTCGACGTTGGCCGTGTCGACCTTGACGTCGGCGTTGAAGGTTTTGTCGACGGTCTTGCCCGAGGCGATGCTCTTCAGCTTGGTGCGCACGATGGCGCCGCCCTTGCCGGGCTTGTGGTGCTGGAACCACACGACCGACCAGAGCTGGCCGTCGAGGTTGAGCACCATGCCGTTCTTCAGGTCGTTCGTCGTCGCCATGGGCTTGTCTCGCGTCCTTGTCAGCGGTAGGGGCCAGAACTGCTGCGCCGGGGTTCAGCCGACGACGAGGAGCCCGCGCGGAAGGTCCGTGAGCACCGATGGCCCACCCGGACCGACCACGAGCGTGTCCTCGATCCGCACCCCGCCACGACCCGGCAGGTAGACGCCGGGCTCCATCGTCACGGGGGTGCGGTCGTGCAGCCTACCGGGGTGGCGTGGCCCCACGAACGGGTCCTCGTGGATCTGCAGGCCCACCCCGTGCCCACTGCCGGTCGTGAAGCGCTCCAGCCAGCCGGCGTCGTCCAGCACCTGGCGGGCGACCGCGTCGGGTTCGGCGACGGGGGCGTCGGCCGCCATCGCCTGCACGCCGGCCCACTGCGCGGCCTGCACGGCAGCGTGGATCTCCCGCTGCCAGCCCGTTGGCTCGGCGCCGACGACCACCGTCCGCGTGCAGTCGGCGTGGTAGCCGTCCACGCGGGCGCCGAAGTCGGTCTTGAGTAGGTCGCCCGCCTCGACCACCCGGCCGGTCGGCTCGTGGTGCGGGATGGCGCTGTTCGGACCGCTGGCGACGATGGTGTCGAAGGCGATCCACTCCGCGCCGAGGGCCAGCATCCGTGCCTCGAGGTCACGGGCGATCTCGCGTTCGGTTCGCCCCACCAGCGGACCCGCCCACAGGCCCTGCAACGCCTCGGTGGACAAGGAGCAGGCTGCGGCAAGGGTGGCGATCTCGACCTCGTCCTTGACCTCGCGCAGCCGTTCGACGCCGCGTTGCAGGGACACGACGGGAACGTCCACCTGGGCGAGCAGGGTGTGGTGGGCGTCGACGCTCAGCACGTGGGTCTCGACCGCCAGCCGGGTGATGCCCGGCGAGTGCACCATCAGGTCGTGGACGAGCG
Organism: Propionibacteriales bacterium; assembly: GCA_038232655.1. Classification (GTDB taxonomy): domain Bacteria; phylum Actinomycetota; class Actinomycetes; order Propionibacteriales; family Nocardioidaceae; genus JACCVL01. The sequence goes on from JBBSNM010000064.1 coordinate 1,826, forward strand.
TCCGGGTGGTGAGCCGGTGCAGGTCCGGGCACTGGGCGGCCGCCTGGTCCACGTACCGGCCGTCGGTGGCGAACAGGTCGCCGCCCGGCGGCGCCTCGGCCGCGACGAGGACGGCGGCGTTGGAGCCGGTGAAACCGGTCAGGTAGCGCACGTTGACCAGGTCGGTGACGAGGGCGGCGTCGGCCTCACAACCGGCCAGCAGCCCCCGTAGCCGATCGCGTCGCGCGGCGTGCATCGCCGCCCGGGCCGGCGGCCGCTGTCCGGCGTACGGGCCGGGCGGCAGGTACGCGGTGGACATGCACTCCACCCTAATGGGGGTGCATAGGTCAGCGGCTGACCTCGGCGTACGCGCCGGCCAGCAGGCCCGGGTCGGGGCCGGTGAGCATCCCCGGCCGGGCCAACCCGTCCAGCACCACGAAGCGCAGCTGGTCGCCGCGGGTCTTCTTGTCCACCGCCATCCCCTCCAGCAGCTGCGGCCAGCTGCCACCGCGGTAGGAGGTGGGCAGCCCGAGCAGCTCGAGCACGCGGCGGTGCCGGTCGGCGGTGGGATCGTCCAGCCGGCCCGCCAGCCGCGCCAGCTCGGCGACGAACATCATCCCGATCGCGACGGCGGCGCCGTGGCGGAAGGCATAGCGCTCCACCCGCTCGACGGCGTGCCCGAAGGTGTGACCGTAGTTGAGCACCTCGCGTCCCGGGTGGTGCCCCACCCCGGTCTCGCGCAGGTCGGCCGACACCACCGCGGCCTGCACCCGCACGGCCCGCTCGACCAGCTCGCGCAGCAGCGCGGAGGTGGGTTCGCGAGCGGCGTCGGGATCGGCCTCGATCAGGTCGAGGATGCCGGGGTCGGCGATGAAGCCGCACTTGACCACCTCGGCCAGACCGGAGACCAGGTCGCCTCGGGGCAGCGTCTCGAGGACCGCCAGGTCGCACAGCACACCGGCCGGCTCGTGGAAGGCGCCGACCAGGTTCTTGCCCTCGGCGGTGTTGATCCCGGTCTTGCCTCCCACCGCCGCGTCGACCATGCCGAGCAGCGTGGTCGGCAGGTGCACCACCCGCACGCCACGTAGCCAGGTGGCCGCGACGAAGCCGGCCAGGTCGGTGGTCGCTCCCCCGCCGAGCCCGACGACGGCGTCGCTACGGGTGAAGCCGGTGCGGCCGAGTGCCGCCCAGCAGAACGCTGCCACCTCGGCGGTCTTGGCCCCTTCGCCGTTCGGCACCGGAAGGCAGTGCGCCTCCAAGCCCTGCGCCGCCAGGTCGGTGCGCAGCGCGGCACCGCTCGCCTTGAGCGCCTCGGGGTGCAGCACCGCGACCCGACGCACGCCGTCGCCCAGCAGCCCCGGCAGCCGGCCGAGCAGCCGGCGCCCGACGACCACGTCGTACGGCTGCGCGGTCGCCACCGCGATGGTGGTCGCCGGGCCGCTCACGAGGGGCGGGCCGGGCGGGCGGCCGGGTCGAGCCATGCCAGCACGGCGTCGGTGACCTCGTCGAGGTCGCGTCCGTCGGTGGGGACGACGTGGTCGGCGACATCGAGGTACAGCGGGCGGCGCTCGTCGAGCAGCGCCTTCAGCTGGCTGCGTACGTTGCCCATCAGCAGCGGGCGCGAGACGCCGAGGCCGACCCGGCGCCCGGACTCCGCCAGCCCGACGTCGAGCAGCACCACCCGGTGCGGGGCCAGCCCCTGGCGGGTGGCGGGGTCGAGCACGGCGCCGCCGCCGAGGGCGAGCACGCCGTCGTGCTCGGCGAGCGCCAGCGCCACCGCCACCGCCTCGAGCCCGCGAAAGTGGTGCTCGCCGTGGTCGACGAAGATGTCCGAGATGCTGGTGCCGGCCGACGCCTCGATGTCGGTGTCGGTGTCGCGCACGCTGGTGCCGAGCGCCTCGGCGAGGCGGTGGGCGACGCTGGTCTTGCCGGCTCCCGGTGCGCCCACCAGCACCACGACCGGGCTCATAGACCGGCCAGGTAGGCGTCGTGGTTGCGCCGGGTCTCGGCGACCGAGTCGCCACCGAACTTCTCCAGCAGCGCGTCCGCGACCACGAGTGCGACCATCGCCTCGGCGACCACCCCGGCGGCGGGCACCGCGCAGACGTCTGAGCGCTGGTTGTTCGCGGTGGCTGCCTCGCCGGTCGCCACGTCCACCGTGCGTAACGCCCGCGGCACCGTCGAGATGGGCTTCATCGCCGCTCGCACCCGCAGCACCTCGCCGGTGGACATGCCGCCCTCGGTGCCGCCGGAGCGACCCGACATCCGGTGTACGCCGCCGGCGGACTCGCCGGGGGCCATCTCGTCGTGGGCGAGCGAGCCGCGGCTGCGCGCCAGCGCGAAGCCGTCGCCGACCTCAACGCCCTTGATCGCCTGGATGCCCATCAGGGCGCCGGCCAGGCGACCGTCCAGTCTGCGGTCGCCGTGCACGTGGCTGCCGAGGCCGGGCGGCAACCCGTGGACCACCACCTCGACGACGCCGCCGAGGGTGTCGCCGTCCTTGCGGGCCGCGTCGATCTCGGTCAGCATCGCGGCGGCGGTGTCGGGGTCGGCGCAGCGGACCGGGTCGGCATCGACCACCGCGAGGGCTTCCGGGCCGGGCACCGTCCCGTCGGGCACCGCCACGGTGCCGATGCTCACGACATGGCTGAGCAGCCGGGCACCGCACACCGCGTCGAGCAGGCTGGTGGCGACCTGACCGAGGGCGACCCGGGCGGCCGTCTCGCGGGCACTGGCACGCTCGAGCACGGGTCGCGCCTCGTCGAAGCCGTACTTCTGCATGCCGACCAGGTCGGCGTGGCCGGGCCGTGGGCGGGTGAGGGGTGCATTGCGGGCCAGACCGGCGAGGGTGGCGGGATCGACCGGGTCGGCGGCCATCACCTGCTCCCACTTCGGCCACTCGGTGTTGGCGATGCGCATCGCCACCGGGCCGCCGAGGGTGCTGCCGTGCCGGACGCCGCCGAGGATGTCGAGCTGGTCGGCCTCAAAGCTCATCCGGGCGCCACGCCCGTGGCCGAGCCGCCGGCGGGCAAGAGCGGCCACAACCGCGTCGGTCGTCACCGGGACGCCGGCGGGTGCGCCTTCGAGCACCGCCACGAGGGCCGGCCCGTGCGACTCCCCGGCGGTCAGCCAACGCAGCATGGCCGCCAGTCTGTCACGCGGCGAGGCGCCGTCCGGACATGCCTGGCGCTGCCCGGGACCGGCCGCTGTCACCGCCAGAAGACCAGATCACCGCCCGCGTACAGCACCCCGAAGAAGGCGCCCAGCAGCATGAACGGGCCGAACGGATAGCCCTTACGGTCGACCACCCTGGCGAGGGCGAGCAACCCGCCGACGACGGCACCGAGCAGGAAGGCCGTGTACGTGCCGACGACGACCGCCTCCGACCCGAGCCATCCCAGCGCCATGCCGAGCACCCCGGACAGCCGCACGTCGCCGTAGCCGAGGCCGCGCGGGTGGACGAACCACAGCACGAAGTAGACCGCGAACACCACTCCCCAGGCGATCACCGCCCGGTTCAGCGCCTCGCGGCCGCCGTCGGACCAGGTCACGGCGGAGGCGGCGGTCAGCAGGGCCCCGACCACGACGTACGAGGGAACGACCAGTCGCGCGGGGAGCAGCTGGGTGCGCCAGTCGAGGTAGGCCAAGGTGACCCCGAGCACCGCCAGGAACACCCAGACCGGCAGGTCGGGCACCCAGCCGCGGCTGGCTCCCATGGCGGCGGCGAACAGGCCGCCGACCAGACCGCACCACCACCCGAGACGCGGCCGCGCGGCGAGGTCGGCGTAGGTCAGCTTGGGTGCGGTGGTCGGGACACGCTCGGTGGGGGCGAGTGTCGCGAGCGGCGCGTCAGTCTCGGCTTTGGGCCGCGGCCCGGGCTCGAGGACGGGCCCGGGCAGCCGGGCGATCACGGCGGGCACGAGCAGGCCCCCGGCCGCAGCGGCCGTGCCGGCCACGAGGGCGGCGACCAGCGGCTCGAGCATCATCGCCGGAGGGTAACCGCATCCGCCGACGGTCGTGCCGGAATGGCGACCCGCGGGCAGGTCAGTCCAGTGCCGGCTCCGCGGCGGCGCGCAGCAGGGACACCGGCACCGCGCGACCGGTCATCAGCTGCACCTGAACGGCCGCCTGCTGCACCAGCAGGTCGATGCCGGTCACGGTCCGCGCGCCGGTCGCGTGCGCACGCGCCAGCAGCGGCGAAGGCCACGGGTCGTACCGGACGTCGGCGACCACCGCACGCGGTTTGTGGCCCGGCGGCACCCAGGCATCGTCGGGGAGCACCGCCGCGGCCACCGACGACGGGACGGTCGAGACCACGACCTCGCTCGGTTCCGGCCAGGGTGCCTCGAGCGGGCAGACCTGCAGCGCGACGCCGCAGCGGCCCGCGGTCGCACGGGTGTGATCGGCGCGGCCTGCGTCTCGCACCCGCAGCGTCACAGCCGTGACCCCGAGCTCGGCCAACGCCAGCACCGCCGAGGCGGCGGTCGCCCCACCGCCCAGCACGGTGACCCTGCCCTCCTGCCCAGCGGGCAGCGGTCCCTCGGCGGTCAGCGCCGCGCACAAGCCCGGCACATCGGTGTTGGCGCCGCGGCGGGAGCCATCGTCGTCCCACAGCAGCGTGTTCGCGGCACCAAGCAGCCGCACCCGGTCGTCGGCCGTGTCGAGCAGCGGCAGCACCGCGCGCTTCAGCGGCATCGTCAGGGCCAACCCGCGCCACTCACGCCCGGCCGCCGAGACCCAGCCGGCCAGCCGGTCCTCGGTCACGTCGACCCGGTCGAACGTCCAGTCGAGGCCGAGCTCGGCGTACGCGGCCCGATGCAGTATCGGCGAGAGCGAGTGCTCGATGGGATGACCCAGCACGGCGCAGCGGCGCCGAGTGTCGGCGGTCACCGCCCGGCCGGCGTCAGCACGCGTCGCTTGTCCTGCAGTACTTGCGCAGCTTCTCCACGTTGCGCAGATGCTGCTGATAGCTGTTGGTGTACAGGGTCTTGCCGGTCTTCAGGTTGACGGTCACGAAGTAGGTCCAGTTCTTCGCGGCGGGGTCCAGAGCGGCCTTGAGTGCCTCCTCACCGGGCGCGTCGATCGGCCCCGGCGGCAGCCCCGGCTGGCGGTAGGTGTTGTACGCCGACGGGTTCTCGCGCTCCTTCTTGCTGGTGAACACGCTGGTGCCACCGCTGGCGTACTGCACGGTGGAGTCCAGCTGCAGCGGCTGGTCCTCGTCGAGCCGGTTGTAGATGACCGCCGCAACCCGGGGGAAGTCCTTCTGGCGCTTGGCCTCGGCCTGCACCAGGCTCGCCACCGTGACCACCTCGGCCGGGGTGTAGCCGAGCTTCTTCGCTCCGGACTCGAGCTTGAGCTCGTCGGCCGCCTGCTCGAAGCGCCGCACCATCGCCTGCAGCACGTCGTCGGCCTGCACCTTGGGAGGAATCGGGTACGTGGCGGGGAACAGGTACCCCTCGAGGTTGCCGCCGGCGTACTTGGGCAGCCCGAGCCGCCGGGGCCTCTCCGCAGCTCTGCGGTATGCCGTCGCGGAGATGTCGGTCTGCTGGGCGAGCCGCTTCACGGTCTCCTCGGCGGTCAGTCCCTCGGGGATCGAGACGGTCTCCTCGATCTTGGCGCTGGGGCTCAGCAGCAGTGCCAACGCAGCCTCGGCCGACATCTGCTCCTTGAGCCCGTAGACGCCGGGCTGGATGTTGGTCGACCGCTCGTCGGCGGCCGCGGCGTCGGTGAACGCCTCGCTGCTCGCCACCACGCCGGCGCTCTCCAGCGTGGTGGCGATGTCGCCGGCGGAGTCGCCCGCGGCGACCTCGATGGTGACCGACCCCTGGCCGTCCCCCTCGAAGTCCTCGGGGCCGGCGAACTGGTTGCGCAAGCCGTCGGCTCCGCGGAAGACGAGCAACAGCGCGGCCGCGGCCAGGCCCCCAACGACGAGCAGGGCGACCAGCGTCGGCAGGCAGCTGCGGGCCAGGCGAGCCGCAGTCGAGCGACCCGCTCGCGGACCCGTCGGGTCGCCGGGCGAGGCGATCCGGCCGTCGGTCACGATCGGCGGCTCGGCGGCGACGTCCGGATCCTCGATCGTGTCTCGTTCACTCACCAGGACTCCCGGAGTTGTCGGGTGCCGGTGCTGTCGGCGGTGCCGACGCAACGAGCTCACCCGGTGCGGCTCCCCGTGTGCGTTCCGTGTCGAGAGCAGTCTGCAGGATCACGACCGCCGCGGCCTGATCCACGACCTTACGGCGTTTCGCGCCCTCTTTCGCCCCTGACCGGCCAACTTGTCGCAGTCCGCGCTCGGCCGAGACGGTGCTCATCCGCTCGTCGATGAGGCGCACCGGGAGCGGGGCCAGCGCGTCGGCGAGCCGCGCGGCGAAGGCACGCGCGCGCGCCGCGGCCGGCCCCTCACCGCCCGACAGCGACCGCGGAAGGCCCAGGACGACCTCGATCACGGCGTGAGCAGCGGCGAGCTCGACCAGCCGGTCGATCGCGCGCCCAGCGTCGGGTTCGTCGGCCGGCACCGTCTCGACCGGCGTCGCCAGCACCCCCGACGGATCGCAGACCGCGACCCCGATGCGCACCTGCCCGACGTCGACACCGAGCCGGGTTCCGGGACGCATCAGGGGCGGTCAGCGGCACCGATGGCGCGCTCGACCTCGGTGAGCGCCTCGGCGACGGCGGCCGCCAAAGCACCGCTGTCGGGCTGGGCGGAGCCACCGCCTTGCGCGACGTCGTCGCGACCGCCCCCGCTGCCACCGAGCGCACCGGCCGCCACCTTGATGAGGGCGCTCGCCGACAGGCCCCGGTCACGGGCGGCGTCGTTGACGGCGAGCACCACCGCCGGCTTGCCTGCCGTGGCGCCGACCACAGCCACGACGCCGGGCCGGGCGGCGTCGAGGCGACCGCGCACGTCGAGCGCCAGCGCGCGCACCTGCCCGGCGTTCACGCCGTCCGGTGTGCTCGCGCCGACGTAGGCCACCCCGTCCACGTCGCGGGCGGCGGCGGCCAGCTCACCGGCCGACGACAGCAGCTGCTGCACCCGGACGGCCTCGATCTCCTTCTCCGCGGCCCGCAACCGCTCCACCAGGTCGTTGATGCGGGCGGGCAGGTCCCCGCGCTGCACCTTGAGGGTCTCGACCAGCCCGGCGACCAGTACGTGCTCGCGGGCCAGGAACCGGTAGGCGTCGGAGCCGACCAGCGCCTCGACCCGGCGCACGCCGGACCCGATCGAGCTCTCCCCCAGCAGCTTGATGACCCCGAGCTGCCCGGACCGCCCGGCGTGCGTGCCGCCGCACAGCTCGCGCGCCCAGTCGCCGACCGAGACCACCCGCACCTGCTCGCCGTACTTCTCGCCGAACAGCGCCATCGCGCCCGACTCCCGCGCCTGCTGCTGCGTCATCGTCTCGGCGCGTACCGACAGGTCGTCGAGGACCAAGTCGTTGACCCGCGCCTCGACGTCGCCGAGCACCGAGGGCGGCACCGCGCCGGACGCGGCGAAGTCGAACCGGAACCGGCCGGGCGCGTTCTCGCTGCCTGCCTGGGTGGCGGTGTCGCCGAGCGCCTCGCGGAAGGCCTTGTGCACCATGTGGGTGGCGGTGTGCGCGCGCGAGATCGACTTGCGGCGCTCCACGTCGACCAGCGCCTGCGCGGTCGCACCTGCCACCACCTCGCCGCTCAGCACGCGCACCCGGTGGGCGATGACGCCGCCCAGCGGGGCCTGCACGTCGAGCACCTCCAGCCGCGCGCCGTCGGCCAGGTCGATGACACCCTGGTCGGCCAGCTGCCCGCCCCCCTCGGCATAGAACGGGGTGCGGTCCAGCACCACGTCGACCTCGTCGCCCTCGCGGGCGACGTCGAGCACGCCGTCGTCGCCGACCAGCCCGACGACGGCAGCCTCGCTGGCCACCTCGTCGTAACCGGTGAAGCGGACCGCGCGACCGAGGCGGTCGGTCACGTCGCGGAAGGCGCTGGCGTCCACATGGCCGGTGCGCCGCGAGCGCGCGTCGGCCTTGGCCCGCTCGCGCTGCTCACCCATCAGCCGGCGGAAGCCGTCCTCGTCGACGGCGACACCCTGCTCGGCGGCCATCTCCAACGTCAGGTCGATCGGGAAGCCGTAGGTGTCGTGCAGCGCGAACGCCGCGTCACCGGCCAGCCGGTCGCTGCCCTGCTCGCGGGTCCGGGCGATCGCCAGGTCGAACAGCTGGGTGCCGGCCCGCAGCGTCTGGGCGAACGCCTCCTCCTCGGCGTAGGCGACCTGGCTGATCCGACTCCAGCCGGCCGCCAGCTCGGGGTACGAGCGGGTCATCATGTCCAGGCTGGCCGGCAACAGGTGCGGCAGCACCGGCTCGTCCACCCCGAGCAGCCGCATCGAACGGACCGCGCGGCGCAGCAGCCGCCGCAGCACGTAGCCGCGCGACTCGTTGCCGGGGGTGACGCCGTCACCGATCAGCATCAGCGCGCTGCGGACGTGGTCGGCGACCACCCGGAACCGCACGTCGTCGTCGTGCTCGGCGCCGTACCGACGACCGGACACCTCCTCGGCACGCTCGATGACCGGCCTGACCTCGTCGATCTCGTACAGGTTGTCCTTGCCCTGCAGCAGGCTGGCGACCCGTTCGAGTCCCATCCCGGTGTCGATGTTCTTGGCCGGCAGCTCGCCGAGGATCTCGTAGTCGTCCTTGGCGTCGCCAGGCCCGCGCTCGTTCTGCATGAACACGAGGTTCCAGATCTCGACAAAGCGGTCCTCGTCGACCACCGGCCCGCCGTCCGGCCCGTACCGCTCGCCGCGGTCGTAGAAGATCTCGCTGTCCGGTCCGCACGGCCCGGGGATCCCCATCGACCAGTAGTTGTCGGCCATCCCGCGGCGTTGGATGCGCTGCTCGGGCAGGCCGACCTGGTCGCGCCACAACTCGTACGCCTCGTCATCGGTGAGGTAGACGCTCGCCCACAGCCGGTCCGGGTCGAGGCCGAGCCCCCCGTCGTCGACCGGGCTGGTCAGCAGCGACCACGCGAGGTCGATCGCCCCGGCCTTGAAGTAGTCGCCGAAGGAGAAGTTGCCACACATTTGGAAGAAGGTGCCGTGCCGGGAGGTCTTTCCGACCTCCTCGATGTCGAGGGTGCGCAGGCACTTCTGCACGCTGACCGCCCGCTTGAAAGGGCTGGCCTGCTGGCCGAGGAAGTACGGCACGAACGGCACCATGCCGGCGCCGACGAATAGCAGGTTCGGGTCCTCGAAGAGCAGAGGTGCGCTCGGCACCACCTGGTGCCCGCGCTGCTCGAAGTGGCTGAGGAAGCGACGGCGGATCTCCGCGGTCTCCATCAGGGTGGGTCCTTCCGGACTGCATGGGCGTTCAAGGTCACGATCTGCGCCGAGCGCTCCGGGGCGGTGCCCGGATCGGCGCCCGGGTCGTCGTCTCGGAGGGTCAGCCCCAGCTCGTCGACCAGCTCGGCCTCGCGCTGCCTGGTCCCGGCCCTGATGTCGTCGACCAGCGCCTCGGCGCCGAGCCGCAGCGCGCCGAGCTGGTCGGCCAGCCCACTTGCCGACAGCCGGTAGGCGAGACGGCGGGCCTTGAGGGTGCCGTAGATCGCCGTGCCCGCGCCGGCCACGAACCACAGTCCGCGGCCCATCAGGCCGCCCTCACGAGGCCAGGTCCCGGCGTTGTGGAGGCCGGGCCGCACGCTGCCGAACTTCCGATGGTGCGGTCGGCCCCGCGGGCTCGACCTCGGAAGATCTCGTGTCCAGCGCCCGCGCGGCGCGCCGGGCCTCCCGGCGGCGCAGCTTCTCCCGACGGCGCAGGTCGCGCTGCATCAGCGCGGTGATCCGGTCGCGGTTCTCGGGTCTCAGCGCCCGCTGCACCCCGTGCGCGACGGCGGCGACCCGGACGAGGGGATGCCCCAGGGTGGCGAGCACGATCTGCTGGTCTCTCAGCGCCCGGACGGGCAGGTTGTCAGCCGAGGGCTCACCGGCCGGCCGTGGGCCGGGGTGTGGTTCTGCGTTCGGTGCTGCGTCCGGCACACCGTCAGCCAACGCCTGCTCGGCGGCGTCGGCTCTGCGTGCCTCGGCCAGCTCGCGGCGCAGTGCGTGCACCTGGGCGAGCAGGATGGCGACGCCGGCCAGGGCGACCACCGCCAGCGCACCGACCGCGACGAGGAGGAACAGCTGCGTTCCGGACATGGCCGCGACGATACCTGCGCGGGCGTGTCCGGGTCGTCAGGTCTCGCACCTCAGTGTGCGCGAACGCGCCACGGCGCCCACTGGTCGTGGTGCGTCTGCGCACACCCGGGCCGGCATCCCGGGACCTCAGGGCTGCGGGTCGGAGCCGCCCAGGGCCCGCCGGAGCCGCTGCAGCCGGTCGGCGTAGGCCGCCTCACCACCGTGCCTGGTGGGCTCGTAGTAGCGCCGGCCCGCCACGTCGTCGGGGGCGTACTGCTGGGCGACGACCCCGCGCGGGTCGTCGTGGGCGTACCGGTAGCCCTGGCCGTGACCGATGTCGCTCGCACCCGCGTAGTGCGCGTCGCGCAGGTGTGGCGGAACCGGGCCGGCCCGACCCGCACGGACGTCGGCAAGCGCAGCGTCGATGGCGGAGATGACCGCGTTGGACTTCGGGGCCAGCGCCAGCGCGATGACGGCCTGGGCGAGCACGATGCGCCCCTCCGGCAGCCCGATGAAGCCGACCGCGTCCGCGGCGGCGATCGCGGTGGTCAGCGCGGTGGGGTCGGCGAGGCCGATGTCCTCGGAGGCGAGGATCACCAGCCGGCGGGCGAGGAAGCGGGGGTCCTCCCCCGCCTCGACCATCCGCGCCAGGTAGTGCAGCGCCGCGTCCACGTCGGAGCCGCGGATCGACTTGATCAGCGCCGAGGTCACGTCGTAGTGCTGGTCGCCGGCACGGTCGTAGCGCACCGCCGCCCGGTCGACGGCGAGTGCAGCGGTGTCCACGTCGACGCTCGTGCTGCCGCGTGCGGCGGCCGCCTCGGCCGCCGCCTCGAGGTAGGTGAGGGCGCGCCGCCCGTCACCGCCGGCCAGCCTTACGAGGTGGTCCAGGGCCGCGGCCTGCACGCTCACCCCACCGTCCAGGCCCCGCGGGTCGGCCACCGCCGCGGTGAGCAGCGCGGCCACGTCCTCGTCGCCCAGCGGCTGCAAGGTCAGCAGCAGCGAGCGCGACAGCAGCGGCGAGATGATGGCGAAGTGCGGGTTCTCGGTGGTCGCCGCCACCAGCGACACCCAGCGGTTCTCCACCCCCGGCAGCAGGGCGTCCTGCTGCGCCTTGGAGAAGCGGTGCACCTCGTCGACGAACAGCACGGTCTCGCGGCCACCGCGAGCCAGCGAGCGACGGGCGGCGTCGATGACGGCCCGCACCTCCTTGACACCGGCCGAGACCGCCGACACCTCCACGAAGTCGCGCCCGGTGCTGCGGCTCAGCACGGCGGCGATGGTCGTCTTGCCGGTGCCGGGCGGGCCCCACAGCAGCACCGACATCGGGCGGTCGGCCTGCACCAGCTGCCGCAGCGGTGAGCCGGCGCCGAGCAGGTGGTCTTGTCCCCGCAGCTCGTCCAGCGTCTGCGGCCGCATCCGCACCGCCAGCGGTGCCGACGCGTGGTCGGCGTCGGTGAGGCTGCCACTGCCCGTCGGGGTGTTGCCAGCCCCGGCAGGTCGCAGCTGTTCGGGCGAGATCTCGAAGAGTCCGTCGCCGTCCATCAGGGCTGCTCGACGAACATGTCGGTGAAGTTCGGCATGCCGCGGACGTCGTTGACCGACATGCCGCCGACCCGCGAACCGTGCAGGAAGGCCTTGCCGGGGTAACCCACGGTGACCGCCGGGTAGTGGTTCTGCTGGATGTCTCGATCCAGCTCACCCCAGGCAGTCACCGCTTCGGTGGCCGGAAGGCCGGCTATCTCGTCGAGGCTGGCGTCCACGTCGGGCCTGTTCAAGATCTTGGGGAACCACTGCGCGCCCGACGGCCAGTCGGCACACCACTCGCCCGGCCGCATGTTGATCGCGGCGCCTGGCCCGGTCGTGGGCACCGCCGTGACGGTGAACCCCGCCTTCAGGAATGCCGCGGTGAAGACGGCCCGGGCAGCCTTGGCCACCCGGTCCTGCTCGTCGTAGGCGAATCTGAGCTCGAACCCGACCTCGTCGGCTCCGGCAAGCAACTCGGCGGCGGCCGCTGGGTCCGTCCTGGCACCTGCGTTGCCCAAGACGTCGTAGGCCAGCCTGCCGTTGGTTCCCGGCGGCAGGATCGTGGTCGCGGGGATCCGGGTGACGCCCTCGATCTCGTTCAGCTCGCGCCAGTACTGCCGGTAGGGGAACGCCAAGCCGATGGCGCGACGCACCTCGAGACTCTCGATCGTGCGCATGTCCAGGTACCATAGGCGGGTGCAGGGCGCCGAGCCGCGCACCACCCGCTCCTTGACCGAGGCGTCCAGCAAGGTGCGAGGGTAGTTCTCCGCCTGGACGTCGGTGTAGCTCGCGGTCGTCTGCGCCTCGTCCTCGTCGTCGATGAGCAGCTCGTCGATCGCGTTGGCTTTGACCCCGAAGCGAAAGCTCCAGGTGTCCGGGTACTGGTGCCGAGCCGGGTCGGTGCCGGGGTCCCACTGCCGGTTGCGACGCAGCGTGAGGCTCTTGCCCGGTTCGTACGAGTCGAACTCGTACGGGCCGGTCGCCAGCGGGTCCATGCCGTAACGGCGGGGGCGGCGGTCGGCCGCGGGCGGGATCGGCGTGAACGTGGGCAGCGCCGCGTAGTGCGCCATGTCGGGGAACGGTCGGCGCATCTTGATCGTGATCGAGTCGCCCGAGACCTTGACCCCGGCGTAGTCGGTTCCGTCGCGGAATGGCCCCCGGTAGCGGCGCCCGTCGACGAAGTAGTCCCGGTTGTAGCCGGGACCGCCCGGCAGCTTGCCGGTCGCGAAGGCCCGCTTGACGGCGTAGGCGATGTCGGCTGCCCGCACCGCGCTGCCGTCGGAGTAGGTCAGGCCGGGGCGCAGCGTGAACGTCCAGGCGGTGAAGTCCTTGTTCGGGTCACCCAGGTCGGTCGCCAGGTCGGGGACGAGCACCATCGCGCCGGCACCGGGGTCGTAGCGATACTGCGTCAGCGACCGGGTGACGAGGCTCAGGATGGACAGCTCGTCGGGTCTGGACGCTCTGGTCGGGTCCAACGTCACCGGTGCCTTGTCGGCCAGCACCGTGAGCCTGCCGCCACGCTGATGACCCTCGATGCCGGGTGCTGGTGCGGATGCGTCCGCCTCCTGGCTGTGATCGCCGTCGTCAGCAGCCGCCGTCTCCCGGCCGGGCGTGTCGACCTCGCCCGAGCCCGTGCACGCACCGAGCACCAGCGCCAAGACGAGCAGCAGGGCAACGAGCGCGGACGCCCGTGCCCGGCCTCGCACCGTACGTCTCACCAGATACCCAGGTCACTGGGTGGCGTGCACGACATCGAGCTCTTCGGCGAAGTGACAGGCGGACAGGTGCGTGGAGCCGGCCCGGGCCTCCAGCGGCGGCTCCTCGGCGGCGCAGATGTCTTGCGCCTTCCAGCACCGCGTGCGGAACCGGCAGCCCGAGGGCGGGTTGGCCGGGCTGGGGACGTCGCCCTCGAGCACGATCTCGGTGCGCCGGCCGCGCAGCTCGGGGTCGGGCACTGGGACGGCGGACAGCAGCGCCTGGGTGTACGGGTGGGTGGGGTGCTCGTAGATCTGGTTCTCGTCGCCGATCTCGACGATCTTGCCCAGGTACATCACCGCGACCCGGTCGGAGATGTGCCGGACGACCGACAGGTCGTGCGCGACGAAGATGTAGGACAGGTCGAGCTCGTCTTGCAGCCGCTCGAGCAGGTTGATCACCTGCGCCTGCACCGACACGTCGAGCGCCGAGACCGGCTCGTCGCACACGATGATCTGCGGACGCAGCGCGAGCGCGCGGGCGATGCCGATGCGCTGGCGCTGCCCGCCGGAGAACTGGTGCGGGTAGCGGTTGATGTGCTCGGGGTTGAGCCCGACCAGGTCGAGCAGCTCCTGCACACGGCGACGCCGGTCGTCGCGCGGGGCGACGTCGGGATGGATGGCGAACGGCTCCCCCACGATGGCGCCGACGGTCATCC
>JBBSNM010000065.1:0-15785 GCA_038232655.1 Propionibacteriales bacterium
AACCGGTACCTGGCCCGCGTGATCGGGGAAGCAGCCGTGTCGTCCGGGCGCACCAACACGTTCCTCGGCGCCCGCTACCGACGCATCGCTCGAAGACGCGGGAAGAAGAAGGCCATCGTGGCTGTGGGCCGCTCCATGCTCGTCGCGATCTGGCACGTCCTTTCCGATCCTGAGACCCGCTTCGTCGACCTCGGCGCCGACTACTACGACCGCCTGGTCGATACCGCAGCCAAGAAACGCCACCACATCCGACAACTCCAAGCCCTCGGCTACACCGTCACCACCGAACCCGCCCAACCCGCCGCCTGAGCCCAGCACCGTCCGAGACCACAACCTCACAAACGATTCCCGGCTTCGCCGGGAGCTGTCGCGCGCCCATCACCGTTCATTTTCGGATTAGCACGAGCCGGCACGCCGCCGAGTGCGGTGTTCGCGGTCACCGACCGCGGCGACGGTGAACCGGAACGACGCACTCGACCTGCCCGGGGGAGGGGCGCGCGACGATGGCGGCATGACTCGTGACCCACCCCCTCGCACCGTCCCCGCACCGGAGCTGCCGCGCCTGGACGACGCCACGGCGGTCGCCGCCACCAGGCAGTTCGCCGACCTGATGGCGAGCCGGCGGACCATCCGCGACTTCGCGCCCGACCCGGTGCCCGACGGCGTGATCCGCCAGGCCGTACGGGCGGCCGGGACCGCCCCGAGCGGTGCCAACGTCCAGCCGTGGCGCTTCGTCGCGGTCACCGATCCGGTCCGCAAGCGACGACTCCGCGAGGGCGCCGAGGCAGAGGAGCGCGAGTTCTACGCGGGCGGCGCCTCGCGGCAGTGGCTGGACGCGCTGGCGCCGCTGGGCACCGACTGGCGCAAGCCGTTCCTCGAGGTCGCGCCGGTCGTCATCGTGGTGTTCGAGGTGCACCGCAGCGACACCACTGCCAAGCCGTACTACGCCAAGGAGTCCGTCGGCATCGCGGTGGGCCTGCTGCTCGCCGCGCTGCACCAGGCCGGGCTCGCGACGCTGACGCACACACCGTCCCCGATGCGCTGGATCAACGACGTGCTCGGCCGACCGGCGCACGAGCGGCCGTTCGTCGTGATCCCCGTCGGCCACCCGGCCTCCGATGCCCGGGTGCCGGACATCACCCGCAAGCCCCTCGACGAGGTGCTGGTCGAACTGCCCCCGCGCTAGCCGGTCACCCACCGATCAGCCGGCGGGCAGCACCAGCCCCACCTTGCCGCCCAGCCCGGCGTCGGCGACCCGGTACGCCTCGGCGGCGTCGTCCAGCGCGAACGTGTCGGTGACGACTCGCTCCGGGTGCAGCTGCCATCGCTCCAGGTTGACGAGCAGCTCGGCCATCCGCACCGTGCTCGACACCCACGAGCCGAAAACGGTCAGCTGGCGGTGGATCAGGTCGTGGCTCACGTCCAGCTGCAGCTGACCACCCTCGCCGATCAGCACGCAGCGTCCCCAGCGTCGGGTGTTGCGCACGGCGGTGGCCTGGCCGGCGCCGCTGCCCGAGCAGTCGATGCTGACCTCCGCCCCGCCGGGCAGCTCGGCCCCGAGCACATCGCCATCGCCGCTGTCCGTGGCGTCGACCGCGCCGATCCGGTGCGCGAGCTCACGCCGTCCCGGCACCGGGTCGACTCCGACCACCGTCTGCGCGCCCATCGCCCGGGCGAGCAGGCCGGCGGCCAGCCCCACCGGGCCGAGCCCGGTCACCAGCAGCCGGTCGCGGCCGGACACCCCCGCCCGGCAGAGCCCCTCGTACGCGGTGGCGAAGCCGCACGCCACGCACGCACCATCGAGGTAACTGAGGTCGTCGGGTAGCGCCAGCAGGTCACGCTCGTCGGCGAGCAGCAGGTCGGCGTGCCCGCCGTCGCGCTGCCACCCGTACGCCCGCCGCTGGGTCGAGGTGCAGCCGATCTGGTAGCCGCGGCGGCAGTCGTCGCAGAGCCCGCAGCCGCTGATGTGGTAGACCACGACCCGGTCACCGGGGCGGGTGCGCAGGCAGTCCGGACCGACGGCCATCACGTCTCCGCACGGCTCGTGCCCGGCGACGACGCCCTGGTAGGCCTCGGCGCCCGAGCCCAGGTGCTCGCGGTAGATCGCCCGCAGGTCGCTGCCGCAGATCGTCCACGCCCGTGGTCGGACGAGCACCTGACCGGCACCGGGCTCGGGATCCGGCCTCCCCTCGATGGACACCCGGCTTGCTCCAGGCAGGTACACCCCTCGCATCGCTTCTCCTTCCGGCAGCCTCCGTGTCGGGCACCATAGACCGCCGGCCTGGCCGGTGGGCTGGTCTTGCTGACGCGAATCGTGCACACCGGCAGACTGGCCCCGTGGAGCTGCTGCTTGCCTTCTCGGTGGTCTTGCTTGCCGGCGTGCTGATCTCCGGGTTGGCCCACCGCAGCGTGCTGTCCACCGCCGTACTGTTCCTGGTCGCCGGGTTCCTGCTCGGCGACGGGGTGCTCGGGGTGGTCGAACTGCGTCCCGAGGACGAGCTGGTCACCGTGCTGGCCGAGTTGGCGCTGTTCTCGGTGCTGTTCACCGACGGTCAGCGCATCGGCGTGCGCGACCTCACCCTCGCCTGGCGCCTGCCGGGGCGGGCGCTGTTGCTCGGGATGCCGCTCACGTTCGCGGTGACCGGTGTCCTCGCCGTCGTGGTCGCCGGGCTGCCGTGGCCCGAGGCGTTGCTGGTCGCCGCGGTGCTCGCCCCCACCGACCCAGTCTTCGCCGCCGCCATCGTGGGCCGCGAGGAGGTGCCGGGCCGTCTTCGGCACCTGCTCAACGTGGAGTCGGGCCTCAACGACGGCCTTGCCCTGCCGGTCGTGCTGGTGCTGCTGGCCGTCGTGGGCGGCCCCGACGTCGAGTCCGGCTCGCTTCTTGTCGAGCTGGCGTTGGGGGTGGGGATCGGAGTGGCGGTGCCCCTGGTGGCGATCGGGCTGCTGCGTAGCAGGTTCAGCGCTACGACGTCGAAGTACGAGAAGCTCACCCCGGTGGCTATCGGGCTGATCGTGCTGTCGCTGGCCGAGATCACCCACGCCAACCTGTTCCTGGCGGCGTTCGCCGCCGGCATCACCGTCGCCACCGCGGGGCCCGAGCTGCGCGACTCCTACCACGAGTTCGGTGAGCTGGTCACCGAGCTGCTCAAGCTGGTGGCGATCCTGGTCTTCGGTGCGCTCATCTCGCCGACCTTCATGGGCGAGATCCCGTTCCTCGGCTACGTGTTCGCGCTGCTCGCCCTGCTGGTGGCGCGCCCGGTGGCGATCGCCTTCTCGTTCGCTGGCAGCCGGCTGTCCTGGCAGGAGCAGGCGGCGGTGGCCTGGTTCGGGCCCAAGGGGTTCGCGTCGGTGGTCTACGGCCTGATCGTGCTCGAGAGCGGGGCGCCGCGTGCCGACGAGGTGTTCCACCTGGTCGCGATCGTGGTGGTGCTGTCGATCCTGGCGCACTCGTCGACCGACGTCCCGATCGCGCACTACTTCGCCCGGCAGCGGCAGCGGGCGCGCCAGGCGGGTGCGGCGCACGAGACGCTCGAGGGCGACCTGGCCGGCAGCCACTCGGCGATGCATCCGCTCGGCGACCCCGACACCCGGCCCGAGAGCGACGGACAAGGAGCTGGCCCGGATCGTCCGGCCTGACGACCCCGGCCTGACGACCCCGGCGTCGGGCGGTGGGCCCGGACCGCGATGCCGGCGAGTGTTGTTGCGAATGGTGCGACCCGTTGCGTACCACGAGATTTTCCCTCGCGTACATGGCAACCTTGGCTTCGTACGACGACGTGCATTTCCGCGAGGAGCGCCATGACCTTCCCGTCCGACCTGGAGATCGCCCAGCAGGCGAGCCTCAAACCGCTCGGCGACATCGCCGCCGAGATGGGCATCGGGTCACACCTGCTCGAGCCGCACGGCGACGACGTCGCCAAGATCCGGCTGGAGGCCATCGACGAACTGGCCGACCGGCCGCGCGCCAAATACGTCGTCGTGTCCGCCGTGACACCGACACCGCTGGGTGAGGGCAAGACGACCACGACGGTCGGGCTCGGTCAGGCGATGCGCCAGGTGGGCCGTACCGCGACGATCGCCATCCGGCAGCCGTCGATGGGCCCGACGTTCGGCATCAAGGGGGGTGCGGCCGGTGGGGGCTACAGCCAGGTCGTCCCGATGGAGATCCTCAACCTGCACCTCACCGGCGACTTCCATGCCGTCACCGCGGCGCACAACCTGCTGTCGGCACTGGTCGACAACCACCTCCACCAGGGCAACGCATCCGGGCTCGACCTCACCAACATCACCTGGCGGCGGGTCCTCGACGTCAACGACCGGTCGCTGCGCAACATCGTGGTGGGTCTCGGCTCGCGGGCCGACGGGGTGACCCGGCAGACGGGCTTCGACATCACCGCCGCCTCGGAGGTGATGGCGGTGCTCGCGTTGTCGACCTCGTTGACCGAGCTGCGCCAGCGGCTGGACCGCATCGTCGTCGGCTACACCCCGGCCGGTGAGGCCGTCACCGCCAAGGACATCGGGGGCGCCGGCTCGATGACGGTGATGCTGCGCGATGCGATGAAGCCCAACCTGATGCAGACCTACGAGAACACACCGGTGCTGGTGCACGCCGGACCGTTCGGCAACATCGCGCACGGCAACTCCTCGGTGATCGCCGACCTGATCGGCATCCGGGGCGGCGACTTCCTCATCACCGAGGCCGGCTTCGGCGCCGACATGGGCGCCGAGCGGTTCTTCAACATCAAGTGCCGTACGTCCGGGCTCACCCCCGACGCGGCCGTCGTCGTCGCCACCGTGCGGGCCCTCAAGGCGCACTCAGGGCGGCACCGGGTCGTAGCCGGCAAGCCGATCCCTGAGGCGATGCTCGCGGAGAACCCCGAGGAGGTGCACATCGGCGGGGCCAACCTGCGCAAGCAGGTCGACAACATCCGCCTGCACGGCGTCACACCGGTGGTGGCGATCAACGCCTTCCCCGGCGACCACGAGTCCGAGCATCAGGCGATCCGTGACATCGCCGCCGACCTGGGGGTCCGCGTCGCCGTGTGCACCCACTTCACCGACGGCGGGCGCGGGGCGGTCGAGCTGGCCGAGGCGGTCGCCGAGGCGGCCGACGAGCGCTCGGAGTTCGCCCTGCTCTACCCCGACGACGCGTCGCTGCGTATCAAGATCGAGACCGTCGCCGCCCGGGTGTACGGCGCCGACGGGGTCGACTACAGCCCGGCGGCCGGGCGGCAGCTGGACACCTACGAGCGCAACGGCTTCGGGCACCTGCCGGTCTGCATCGCCAAGACGCACCTGTCGATCTCCTCCGACGCCACGCTCAAGGGCGCGCCGACCGGTTGGCGGCTGCCGGTGCGCGAGGTGCGCGCGTCGGTCGGTGCCGGCTTCGTCTACCCCATCTGCGGCGAGATGCAGACGATGCCAGGTCTGGGTGCCTCGCCGGCCGCACACCGGGTCGACATCGACGACAATGGCCAGATCGTCGGCCTGTCCTGACAGCCGTCCTGACAGCATCCGCAGATGAGCACCGGCCACGACCCGGAGCCGACGCTCGACCTGCGCGTCGGTGCGCTTGTCGACGCGGTGGCCGAGCGCACGCCCGCGCCCGGTGCCGGCGCGGTCACCGGGCTGACCGCGTCGCTGGCCGCCGCCCTCGCGTCCATGGTGGCGCGGTTCTCCGACGACGAGGCGGCTGCCGCTGCGTGTGAGAGCCTGCGCCGCCAGCTGGAGCCGCTCGCCGATGCGGACACCGCCGCATACGAGTCCTATCTCGCGGCCGTTCGGCTGCCCCGTGAGGACGACAGCCGGCCCACGCGGATGGCCCAGACGCTGTCGGCGGCCACCGACGTGCCGATGCGGCTGGTCGAGCTGGCCGCCGAGGTGGTCGCCCATGCGTGTCGGCTGGCCCGCGACGGCAACCCGCGGCTGCGTGGGGACGCGCTTGCAGCCGCCCTGCTGGGCGCCGCGGCCGCCCGCAGCGCCGCGGCGCTGGTGGCGGTGAACCTCGACGGCCGACCGGCGTTCCGCGACGACCCGCGGCCGGAGCAGGCGCGCGCGCAGGCCGCCGAGGCGCAGCGGCTGGCCGACGGGGTGGTCCTTCGCTGAATCGAGTGCGGGGTTACGGACCATCCGTTGGCGCTGCGGTGGGCCCATAGCCCGCACTCGATCTGCTGAGGAGCCCCACACTCACCGGGCCATGCAACCGAATCACCCGGCTGGTGCGTCATAAGGTCACGGGGCACCGGCTGCTGGGCGGACGAAGGGGACACTGGCGTGGACCGCAAGTGCGACGACACCGCGCACGACGACACCGCGTCCGGGCTGGTGCGCGGGTGCGGGTGGTCGACCACACGCACCCGGCCGACAACCGCACTCGCCGCACCCGCGTCGTATCATCGGTCGGCGTTCGTACTCCTAACTGCGGAAATGACCGAATGGCCGACTGCCGCCCATGCCCGCGGGTGCCCCATACTGCTGTCGGAGATATCACTACGGGGGATGTCGTGATGATGCTGATGCTGGTGGGACTGGTGCTCTTCCCGGTCGGACTGCTCGGGCTGGTGCTGTTGATGGCCACCCTCGAGGACGGTCTGGTGGACGGTGTCGGCGACCGACCCGACGAGGTGGACGCCGGCCAGCCCGACCGCGTGCCCCAGCCGGCGCCAAGCACGCCGACCGCGCACATCTGACCACCGGCGCGGCCCGTCCTCAAAGGCTCCGCCCCTACGCCGGCGACCCGCCTGGCTGAGACAATCGGCCGGTGGAGATCGCGCTGCTCGTCGTCTTGCTCGCGGCAGCGGTCACCGCCCTCAACACCCTCGCCGGCCGATTCTCGATCTCGGCCCCGCTGTTGCTCGTGCTGGTCGGCATCGCCGCCTCTTTCGTACCGGGGCTGCCTGAGATCGAGCTGCTCCCCGAGGTCGTTCTCCTCGGGTTGCTCCCGCCGCTGCTCTACTCCGCGGCCATCCGCACCTCGCTGGTCGACTTCCAGCGCAACAGGCGGCCGATCGGCCTGCTGTCGGTGGGTCTGGTGGTGTTCACAACGCTCGGCATCGGGCTGCTCACCAAGACGTTGCTGCCGGAGGTGCCGCTGGCCGCGGCGCTGGCACTGGGTGCCGTCGTTGCACCGCCCGACGCGGTCGCGGCGATGGCGATCGCGCGCCGCGTCGGCATGCCACGCCGGGTGGTGACAATCCTCGAAGGTGAGAGCCTGGTCAACGACGCCACCGCACTGGTCTGCCTGCGGCTGGCGATCGTGGCCATCGGCGGCAGCGTGAGCGCCACCGAGATCGCCTTCGACTTCGCCCTGTCCGCGGGCGGCGGGCTGACCATCGGTCTGGTGACCGGATGGCTGGTCTCCTGGCTGCGCTCACGGGTCACCAACCCGGTCACCGACGGGGTGGTGTCCCTGCTGACACCGTGGCTGGCGTACCTGCCCGCCGAGGAGGTGCACGCCTCCGGCGTGCTCGCGGTGGTCGTCGCCGGCCTGCTGCTCGGTCACCGCTCGCCGGTCATCCAGCAGGCCGCCTCACGCATCTTCGAGCGCACCATCTGGTCGGCCGTGCAGTTCCTGCTGGAGGGCCTGGTCTTCTTGCTGATCGGGCTGCAGCTGCGCCGGCTGCTCGAGGACCTGAACAGCAGCGATGTCGGCCTCGCCCGCACGGTGCTCGTCGGCCTGGCCCTGATCGTGGCGGTGCTGGTGCTGCGCATCGTGTGGGTGTTTCCCTGCGACGTACGTGCCGCGGCTTATCCCGAGCGTTCGGCGGGCCGACCGCAGCCCGCCCTGGCAGGTGACGATGCTGGTCAGCTGGGCTGCGATGCGTGGGGTGGTGACCCTGGCCGCGGTGTTCCTGCTGCCTGCGAAGACCCCAGAACGCGCGGCGCTGGTGCTGATCGCGTTCATCGTCACGGTGGGGACGCTGCTCATCAACGGCACCACGCTGCCGTACCTCGTGCGTTGGCTCGGTCTGTCCGGGCCCGACCCGGCCGAGGACCACCTGCAGGAGGCCGGCGTGCTGCAGCGGGCCTCGACGCGGGCGACGCGGGCGCTGGACGAGGCGCTCACCGGTGACGAGCCGGCGGCTGTCGTGGAGCGGCTGCGGCAACGCTCGGTGCAGCGCGCGGAGGCGGCGTGGGAGCGGCTGGGCAACACCGAAAACCCGCCGAGCGTCGTCTATGCGCGGCTGCGCGAGCAGATGCTGGAGGCCGAGCGGGCCGAGGTCATCAGAATGCGCGACGAGGGGGTGGTTGCCCACGACGTGCTGCGCGACGTGCTGCTCATCATCGACCTCGAGGAGAGCATGATCGAGCGGGTGCAGACCGACGCTTCGCACAAGCGGGGCAGCGACCTGATGACACCGGAGCCGGTGGCGGCCACCGCCTGCGATCACCTGGCCGAGCTGACGGTGATCCCACCCGCCGAGACACCCGAGGGCTGCGCCGAGTGCCTGCGCGACGGCACCGACTGGGTGCACCTGCGGCTGTGCGTGAGCTGCGGGCGCGTCGGCTGCTGCGACTCCTCGACCCAGCGGCACGCCGAGGCGCACTTCCGGGAGGTCGGGCACCCGGTGATCCGCAGCTTCGAGTCCGGCGAGGGTTGGCGCTGGTGCTTCATCGACGAGCGCCTGGCCTGACGCCGGGCGGCAGTGGGCGGCTGAGCACGTAGCGGCGTCCCGGGTACTCGGTCTGCGTCCACAGCCGACGGTGCAGCGGCTCGTACGACAGGTCCTCGGGGCCGACCGGCAGCGCACGCTCGTGCCGGGTCCAGGGGCCGAGGCCGGGCGACCCGGTCCACAGCCGGCCGCGGCGGCAGGGTCCGCGGCTGGTCGACACCACGTATGTGCCGTGGACGCGCACCGCGCCCTGCATGCTGGCCAGCTCGGTGCGCACCACCTCGACCGGGGCCGGTTGCAGCGGCTGGCCGGTGTACGGGTCGAGGGCGAACCGGGCCAGCCGGGCGTCATCGCCGTCGCGGGCGTACTCACCGGCGACCAACGACAGCGCACCTGCCTCCGTGGTGTCCAGCGAGATGAACGACCAGCGCAGCGGTCTGGTGTCCCCGTGGGCACCGGCTCGCCACCAGCCGCACTGGGGCAGCACGAACCGAAAGCCGCGCCACCGCCTGGTGCCGGTCGGCAGCCGGACCAGGTCGCCCAGGTCGAAGACGCGAACCCCCCGCCGGGTGTCGGCCACCAGCAGTCGTTCGCCGCACCACGCCAGGCCGCCGGCATGCACCTTCACCGGTCGGCTGTGGATGGGGTTGTCGCGGTGGGGCGCGACCAGCACGGCGTGGGCGTAGCGGGGGCCGGGGGGACCGGCGTCGAGGTCGACGATGCTGACCCGGGTCGCGGCCCCGGAGTGCTCGGGCTGCTTGGCGTACCACGCCGACAGCAGGATGCGCCGACCTGGCGGCGCGCCGCCACGGGGCACGGCGGCGGCATCGGCCGAGGTGGTCAACCCCTGCGGCCACCAGTTGCGGTCGCCTGCGTCCGCAGCGTCCCAGCCAACGCCGGTGGTCTCCGAGTCGGCGCCCGGCACGTCCGCCGCGCCGGCCTGTCGGTCGAGCTCGCCGAGTGCTCCGACCAGGCCCACGCGGTCGCCCAACTGGTCGGCGACGGTCCTCGCCAGCGGTGCCGCGCCGTCGTCGGGGGCCAGGTTGAGCCCGCTGCCGGTCAACGCGGTGAGCTCAGGTGCCGAGCTCGCGTACGGCTTCGTCGATGGCACCGGCCAACTCGACGTCGAGTGCGGTGATGCCGCCGGCGGAGTGCGTGGACAGGCGGAACGTCACCGTCGTCCACCGGATGTCGATGTCGGGATGATGGTCGCGCTCCTCGGCCTCCCGGGCCACCTGGACCACCAGGTTGACGCCCAGCAGGAAGCTGGGGGCCTGCACCGACCGCTCGAGTGCGCTGTCGCGCACCTCCCAGTGCGGGTGCTCGGCCATCGCGGCGTGCAGGTCGTGCTCGGTCAGGATCTCGGCCATGATGCCGACGCTACCGTCGTGGCGCCCCGTCCATACACCGCGGCCGGAATCGACCGGACGCATCGGGGTCGGCCGAGCCCGGTGATCGGGGCTCACTAGGTGCGCCAGGCTCCGGTGCCATGGGCTTCAGGGTGCGTACGGAACCGAGTGGCGCGTCGGCCCCCAAAGCGGGTGGCCGCAGGTGCCAGGTCCCAGGTGTCGGCGCCTGCTGGGAGCTGGGGGGGTGGGCGTGGCCGGTGGTGGGAGCACTCGGTTCACTCGGCACCAGTGCGCCGGCGCTCAGGGTGCGTACGGAACCGACTGGCGCGCGGTAGATGTGCGGGTGTCTGCCGCGCTGCCTGTTTGGGGCGCCGCCGACTCGTGCACGGCCCGGGCGACGATGTCCCCCGGCGAGCTGCTCGACCGCTTCGGCCTCACCGACGCGGGCGGGCGCACGGTCAAGACGTACTCCGGTGGCATGCGTCGGCGCCTCGACCTGGCCGTGTCGCTGGTCGCCCGCCCACCCGTGCTGTTTCTCGACGAACCCACCACCGGGCTCGACCCGCGCAGCCGCACCGACCTGTGGGAGCTGATCGAGGAGCTCGTCGGTGACGGCACGACGCTGCTGCTGACCACGCAGTACCTCGAGGCGGCCGACCGGCTCGCGGACCGGATCGCCGTGATCGACCACGGGCGGGTGATCGCCAGGGGGACCGCGGCCGAGCTCAAGTCCGAGCTGGGACGGTGGTGGAGATCGGCTTCGCCGATGCGTCCGCCGCCGACCGCGCCACCGAGGTCGTGCGCCCGTACGGCACGCTCACCGGAGGTCCCGACGACGGCCACCGGCTGCAGCTGACGGTGGACGACGGGCCCCACGTGCTGGTCGAGGTGCTGCGCGCTCTCGATGCCGCCGGCCTGGCCACGTCGCGGCTGGCCGTGCGCGAACCGAGCCTGAACGACGTGTTCTTGTCCCTCACCGGGCGACCCGCGGACGACACCACCCCGGCAGCCGAGCCGGCCGCAGGCCCCGACACCGACCCGACCCGGAGCGCCGCATGACCGCTGTCACCTCGTCCACCCAGCGTCCTGCCGCCATCGACCGTCCCGTCGCGGTGCACACCGGCCCGCGAGTGGTGCTCGGCGATGCCCTGGTCGTTGCCGGGCGCAACCTGCGCCACCTCACCCGCAACCCCCAGCTGCTGGTCTTCGCGACCATCCAGCCGGTGATGTTCGTGTTGCTGTTCCGCTACGTGTTCGGCGGTGCGATCGCGGTGCCGAACGGGTCGTACGTCGACTACCTGATGCCCGGCGTCTTCGCGCAGACGGTGGCCTTCGGGGCCATCGCGACCGGGGTCGGGCTGGCCGAGGACCTGTCCAAGGGGCTGGTCGACCGCTTCCGCTCGCTGCCGATGGCCCGCTCGGCGGTGCTGGCCGGCCGCACCCTGGCCGACCTGGTCCGCAACGTCGGGGTGGTGACCCTGCTGGTCCTGGTCGGCATGGCGGTTGGCTTCCGGGTGAGCAACGGGGTGCTGCCGCTGCTCGGCGGGCTGGCCCTGCTGTTGCTGTTCGGCTTCGCGCTGTCGTGGATCTTCGCGCTGGTGGGGCTGCTGACCGCCGACGCCGAGAGCGCGCAGGCCGCGGCATTCCCCCTGCTTTTCCCGCTCACGTTCGCCTCGTCGGCGTTCGTACCGGTGCAGTCGATGCCAGGCTGGTTGCAGACCTTCGCGTCCAACCAGCCGGTGACGGTCGTGGTCGACGCGATCCGCGCGCTGGTGCTGGGCCAGCCAGCCGGCAGCAAGGTGCTCGGCGCGCTCGCCTGGTCGGTGGCCCTGCTGGCGGTCTTCGCACCGCTGGCGGTCCGCCGCTACCGCCGGACCGCCTGAGCCCGCGCTCGACGGGCGGCGGGCGGCGGCTCACAGGTCGACCACCACCGCGGTGACGTTGTCGGCCCCGCCGGCCTCCAGCGCCGCCGCCACCAGCGCGTCACAGGCCTGCTCGGCGGTGCCGGAGCCCAGCGCCTGCCGGATCCGGTCGTCGGTCAGCTCACTGTTGACGCCGTCGGAGCACAACAGCAGCCGGCCGCTGGATTCTTGCAGCCGACGGATCGTGGGCTCCCGGTCGCCGTGGCCCAGCGCCTTGGTGAGCGAGAACTGTCCTGGATGCGTGCGCGCCTGCTCGGCCGACAGCGCGCCCTGGGCCAGCAACAGTTCGGCGACGTTGTCGTCGCGCGTCACCTGCTGCAGCTCGTCGCCCGCCAGCAGGTAGGCGCGGCTGTCGCCCAGGTTCGCGACATGCACCGCACCGGCCCGGTCCCTGATCGCCAGCACCAGGGTGGTGGCCATCGCGGTCAGCTGCCGGTCGGTCCGGGCCCGCGCCGCGATGTCGTCGGCTGCTGCGGCGTACGCGGTCAGCAGCGCCGACTCCGCCGCTGTGCCCGACGTCTCCTGCAGGCTGCGCAGCGCCGAGTCCACGGCGATCCGGCTCGCTACCTCGCCGCCGGGATGCCCACCGAGGCCGTCGGCCACCGCCCAGGCGTTCCGGGCGATGCCGTACGCGTCCTCGTTGCCGTCGCGCACCAGCCCGACATGGGTGCTCCCGGCCGCTCGCTCAGCACCAGTCATGGCGCCCTCCAGGCCTGACAGCGACGGACTGCCCCACGGGCAGCGCTGGCACGGGCGAAAGCCAGGCGGGCGACCACGACCGCCATCATGCCGCCCCGGTGCCCTCAGGGCGCACCCTGCCCGCCGGAACTGGCCGCGGGGCTCTCCGTACTACGCGCTCTACCCGCACCGGACCGTCTACGAGAAATATCGCCTTCCCGCTGCGGCTGGCCAAGGTCGACGACGGCGAGATCAAGGAGCGGGTGCACAAGGCCTCCGAGCTGCTCGAGCTGGACGAGCACCTCGACCGCAAGCCGGCCAACCTGTCCGGTGGCCAGCGCCAGCGGGTGGCGATGGGTCGGGCCATCGTCCGGCAGGCGGAGGCGTTCTTGTTCGACGAGCCGCTGTCCAACCTGGACGCCAAGCTGCGCGGCCAGATGCGCACCGAGATCTCGCGGCTGCAGAAGAACCTCGGGATCACCACCGTCTACGTCACGCACGACCAGACCGAGGCGTTGACGCTGGGCGACCGGGTGGGGGTGCTGCGCCACGGCCTGTTGCAGCAGGTCGACAGCCCGCGCGAGCTCTACGAGCACCCGGTCAACCTGTTCGTGGCCGGCTTCATCGGCTCCCCGCCGATGAACTTCGTCCCGGCGACGCTCGAGGGCCAGACGCTGCAGCTGCCGTTCGTGGACATCCAGATCAGCGAGGAGGCGGCCCGGCGGGGAGCCGACCACGGTGTGCTGGTCGCCGGCATCCGGCCCGAGTACCTCGAGGACGCCCGCCTGGTCCCCGAGGACAAGCGCGGGCGGGGCGTCACCTTCCGGGCGACGATCGACGTGATCGAGTGGCTGGGCAACGAGCAGTACGCCTACATCCCGTTCGAGGCACCCGACGACATCAAGCGCCAGCTGGGCGACCTCGAGCGCGAACTGGACTCCGAGCAGCTGCGTACCCAGCTCATCGTCGCCCTCGACACCGCCAGCCGGCTGGATGAGGGCGAGGAGGCCGAGGTCTGGCTCGACCCGTCGCGGATGCACCTGTTCGACCCGAAGTCGGGAGACAACCTCACGCTCGACACGGAGCGGGTCGACACCAAGCAGCCCGCCAACGCCTGACCCACGAGTTGGCACCGCGGCACCCGGTGTTCCAACACCGTGTGCCGGTGACAACGCGCGTGGGCGGGCCGGGGCGACAGTGGACGGTTCAGCGGCTCGCTGGGGCCGCGGATTCCCGACGGCCAGATGGTTTACGTGGCAAACCGACCCTTTACGGGGCGTGCACGCCCCGTAAAGCGGTGGCCAGCCACGTTTACGGGGCGCGCGGCAGGGGGCAGCGCGCAGTGGTGTGGCGTGGCGTGGGCCGAGCAGGCTGACAACTCTGGCGGGGTCAGGGCTCGGTACGGTCGTCGCGGCGGCCGATCTTGTTGCCCAGCCACACCAGCGGGTCGTACTTGCGGTCGGCGACGCGTTCCTTCATCGGGATGATGGCGTTGTCGGTGATGTGGATGCCCTCGGGGCAGACCTCGGTGCAGCACTTGGTGATGTTGCACATGCCGAGCCCGGCCGCGCCTTGTGCCAGCGACCGCCGGTCGTGGGTGTCGAGCGGGTGCATGTCCAGCTCGGCGAAGCGCAGGAAGAAGCGTGGTCCGGCGAAGGCCGGCTTGTTCTCGTCGTGGTCGCGCACCACGTGGCAGGTGTCCTGGCACAAGAAGCACTCGATGCACTTGCGGAACTCCTGGCCGCGCTCGACGTCGGACTTCATCATCCGGCTCTTGCCGTCGGCGTCGGGGGGGCCGTGCGCGAAGCTGGGCAGCTCGCGGGCCTTCTCGTAGTTGTACGACACGTCGGTCACGAGGTCGCGGACCACCGGGAAGGCCCGCATCGGCGTCACCGTGATCGTCTCGGTCGGCTCGAAGTCGGACAGCCGGGTCATGCACATCAGCCGCGGCCGGCCGTTGACCTCCGCCGAGCACGAGCCGCACTTGCCGGCCTTGCAGTTCCACCGCACCGCCAGGTCACCCTTCTGGGTCGCCTGCACCCGGTGGATCGCGTCCAGCACGACCTCGCCCTCCTCCACCTCGACGGCGAAGTCGTGCAGCTCACCGCCGCTGCGGTCACCGAGCCAGATCCGCATCGACAGCTGGTATGCCATCTCGTCTCCCTCAGCCCTGGTCGAACAGCGGTTGCAGATCCTCGGGCAGCTGCGGGAGCGGCTGCCGCGCCAGCACCACCCGGCCCTGGTCGTCCAGCGTCAGCACCAGGTTCAGGGTGCCCCACTGGTCGTCGGTCGCCGGAAAGTCCTCGCGGGTGTGCCCGCCCCGCGACTCGGTACGCTCCCGCGCCGCCACCGCGATGCACCGGCTGACCAGCAGCATGTTGGGCAAGTCGAGCGCCAGGTGCCAGCCGGGGTTGTACTGCCGGTGTCCCTCGACGGCGAGGTGCTGGCCGCGTCGCTCCAGGTCGTCCAACCGCTGCTGCGCCTGCGACAGCTCCTCGTCGGTGCGGATGATGCCGACCAGATCCTGCATCGAGTCCTGCAGCTCGCGCTGCAGCGTGTACGGGTGCTCCTCGCCCGCGCCGGCGGCCGCCGCGGCGAACGGCGCTACCGCGTCGGCGGCGGCCGCGCGTACCGCCTCGTCGTCGACGGCCGGACGCTGCCCCTCGAGCCGCTGCGCGTGGTAGGCGGCGTTCAACCCCGCCCGCCGGCCGAAGACCAGCAGGTCGGACAGCGAGTTGCCGCCGAGCCGGTTGGAGCCGTGCATGCCGCCGGCCACCTCGCCCGCGGCGAACAGCCCGGGCACGATCGAGGCGGCCGAGTCGGGGTCGACCTCGACCCCGCCCATCACGTAGTGGCAGGTCGGCCCGACCTCCATCGCCTCGGCGGTGATGTCGACGTCGGCGAGCTCCTTGAACTGGTGGTACATGCTCGGCAGCCGCTTGCGCACGTACGCGGCGTCGCGGCGCGAGGCGATGTCGAGGAAGACCCCGCCGTGCGGCGACCCGCGTCCGGCCTTGATCTCCGAGTTGATGGCCCGGGCCACCTCGTCGCGCGGCAGCAGCTCGGGCGGGCGGCGGTTGCTCGTCTTGTCGATGTACCAGCGGTCTGCCTCGGCCTCGGAGTCGGCGGTCTCTGCCTAGAAGTAATCCGGGATTTATTCGAACATTAATAGCTTGCCCTCGGAGTTGCGAAGCACCAAAACGTCGCAGCGCACCGAATCTGTG